>SCVO01000007.1 GCA_004322465.1 Candidatus Nitrosotenuis sp. | reverse complement strand
ACAAACTTTCATACAAGAAAAATTGGCGACAAGGTTAATATTGAAACCGACATTCTTGGGAAATATATTCTAAAGTAGGAATAAATTATTACCAGTTTACTGGTAATTACCAAAATATTAGTAAACTTTATAATTATACCAAAAGCGAGTTTTAGTTATGACATTAGATGAGGCAATAACTTCACTTAAGCGAGGCGAATTTGTGCTACTATATGATTCTGGCAAGCGGGAAAATGAAGTAGACATGGTCGTTGCGGCCCAATTTGTCACACCCGAACACATATCAAAAATGCGTCAATATGGAGGCGGCCTTATTTGCATTGCATTAAAAGACTCACTCGCACAATCTCTTAATTTGCAATACATGCATAACATACTGTCTCATTCACCTGGTGTGGATTCTGACTCAAAGCAGATGATAATGGGCACTGCACCATATGGCGATCATCCAACATTTTCAATATCTGTCAACCACAGACAGACATACACTGGAATTACAGATAGGGACAGAGCACTTACAATAAAAGAAATGGCAAATCTCTACCACTCGAATAGCCCAAAAAATGAATTCATATCTTCATTTGTAACACCGGGCCACGTGCCATTACTGCTTGCATCAAATGGATTGCTTGTCAACAGACAAGGTCACACAGAAATGTCAGTCTATCTAGCAGATCTCGCAAAACTGACTCCAGTTACAGCAATATGTGAAATGATGGACTCGCAAACATACTCAGCATTATCAGTTGAAAAGGCAATCAAATTTGCAAAAGAAAATGCTATTCCTTTTTTGGATGGTAAAGAGTTACTAGAATTCTCAAAGGTGCACTAGATGAACATTGCAATAGTTACTGCGGAATTCAATGAAGAAATCACATCACGAATGCTTGATGTAGCGCTGGAAAAGGCAAAATCTCTAAATTTACAGGTAAAGTATTCCTGCAAGGTTCCCGGCGCATACGATATGCCGATAATTGTAAACTCATTACTCCAAAAAAAGGATGTTGATGGCGTAGTTACCCTTGGTGCTATAATAAAGGGTCAAACAAAACATGATGAAGTAATAGCAAGCACGACAGCAAAATCACTAACCGAACTATCATTAAAATACCAAAAACCGGTGTCCCTTGGAATCTCAGGTCCAGGAATGCAGGAACGCCATGCATACGCACGAATCAGACCGGTGGCAGAGCGGGCAATTGAGGCAGTCCTAAAGATATCAAAGGAATTGGAAAAAATACAATGATTCAGCTTACTATAATTAAAATAACAGAGTATGGGCCGTGGACGCTAACCCTTGGAAGTGACAGGGAGCATGAATTACAAATGCTTCAAGCCAATCTTTATAGAGAAATACAAAAGATGTTTTCTGAGAAAAATTCACTTGTATTTTCCAACAGATTCGATGAGTTCTTTGCAGTCACAAACGGTCTTACACTTGAAGATCATATAGAATTCCAGAAAAAACTGGAAAAAATATCGTCACTAAAACTGTCAATGTCAATTGGATATGCGGATACGCCATTTGATGCAAATCTAAAAGCACATGAAGGTAAGAGAACACCTGTTGTTTTGAGCAAGGAATACAACATCTATGGATTTATTGACGGAAAATCTGATCAAAAAGTTACAATAATGCATTTTGATGTTGAAAATCTAACATCAAGACGCAAGATAAAGTCGCCATATGAAATCTCTTCAATAATTTTCAATTTGTATGCAAAAATGTCCCAGTTCTTTGTGGAAAGGAAATCTATGACTTTCTTTATGGGCGGAGATAACTTTATGGTAGTATCCGCAAATGACTCTAAAGCAAATGCAAAAAAGTTTTTGGATTTAGCTAAAACAGAATTTGACATAACACTAAACTGTGGAATTGGAACAGCAAAAACTGTAAGAGAAGCAGTTAATCTAGCGACAAAATCACTTGATACAATAAGAGAGATCAGACAATCTGGAAAAGAAAAACCAGAAATCTATGAAATGTCATGCATTTAAAAAATCTCAGCATTTTATATGGTAAAAATCTAGAATACATACGCTCTGCAAATCTTCAAATTAAAAATCAGTTTTTTGGAAAGATCAACGATATTCCAAAAGGTGCAAAATCTATAGACTGTGAAGGCTTGCTGCTTATTCCCGGCTTCGTTAATGCTCACACTCACATAGGGGATTCAATAGCAAAAGATGTAGCCACAAGGGGTACTGTAGATGACAAAATTCACCCAATTCTGGGCGCAAAACAGCGAATCCTAAGAAAATCCGAACCTGAACATCTGGTCAGTTTTATGAGAAATTCCTGCCTTTCCATGTTAAGAAAAGGAATAACCACGTTTGTTGACTTTAGGGAAAGCGAGCTTGACGGAATACTTTTGCTAAAAAAAGCAATCTCACAAATCCCAATCCGAGTCATAATCTTGGGCAGAATTGAATATTATCAGGATCAAAACCAAATCCAAACAAATTCCCCACTGCCAATTTTACAAAGAAAAAAACTCTTAGCCGCTCTTAGGTCTTGTGATGGACTTGGCATCAGCGGGCCAAACGAAAACAGTAATTCTTCATTACGATACATGTCAAAAACAAAAAAGATTAGGGCAATTCACTCTGCTGAAACAACAGAAAGTTCAAAAAAATCCAAAGAAATCACTGGAAAATCCGAAACCTCTCGAGCATTATTGCTAAAGCCGCACTTTCTTGTACACATGACATACGCACTGCAAAACGATCTACGCGCTGTAGCAAAGAAAACAAGGGGAATTGTCGTCTGTCCAAGGGCAAACGCATCGCTTACGGAAGGAGTTCCTAATTTGTCCCTTATGGGAAAAAACGGGTGTAGAGTTGCAATTGGAACTGACAATGTAATGATAAACTCGCCTGACATGTTCCGAGAAATGGATTATCTTTGGAAGGTAACGATGGGAATTCATAAAAAAAGAATTGATCCAAAAGAAATACTAAAAATGGCAACCGTAAATGGTGGAATTTTACTTGGAAGAAAAATTGGTTCAATTGAGCCACGATACTTGGCAGATGGAATATTTATTGACAAACATGCACTTGATTTAGAGCCCATGCACAATCCGCATGCCTCAATAGTACATCGAGCATCAGAATCCACAATCAAGGCAGTCATAATTGGGGGGAAAATTATCCATGGTAGCCTCTAGACCGCACATAATTTTGAGTGCTGCAGTCTCACTTGATGGTAAAATAGCCACAAAAAATAGGGACTCTGCGCTATCTTCGGGGCAAGATAGAATCCGATTTCATAAACTGCGCGCAAAAGTGGACGCAATACTTGTTGGAATCAATACCGTAAAAATTGACGATCCGCTCTTGACTGTAAGGTATGCAAAAGGAAAAAACCCAATACGTGTAATTCTGGACTCATCTGGAACAATATCGCCAAAATCAAAAATTATCAAAACTTGTAATGCGATACCTACAATCATTGCAGTGTCAAAAAAAGCACCAAAGAAGAATCTTGCATTACTTGCCAAATATCCACTACAAATAGTAGTATCTGGTCAAAACAAAGTTGATACCAAAAAGCTATTGCGTATTTTACAAAAACAAAACATCAAGACCATATTGCTTGAAGGTGGAGGCACACTAAATTGGGAATTTATACATAAAGGACTTGTTGATGAATTAATCGTTACAATTGCTCCATATGTTGTAGGCGGAAAAGACGCGACAACGCTAGTTGAAGGAAGCGGATTCTCCAAAATAACAACTTCTTCAAAACTAAAACTGCGAAATATAATTCGACAAAAAAATGAAGTCGTGCTGCACTACTATATCTGACGTCTCATGTCGTTTCTAATGTCAGTAATCTTTGATTCTAGGGATTTTTTCAGCTTGTCATTTTTCCTTAGGTTGACGACACTACCGCATCTTGGACACTTGAAAAACATCTCAAGCGCTGTCTCAAATGTGATCCTCTGACAATCCTCATTTCCACAGTGATAAAACTG
Source organism: Candidatus Nitrosotenuis sp. (assembly GCA_004322465.1). GTDB lineage: Archaea > Thermoproteota > Nitrososphaeria > Nitrososphaerales > Nitrosopumilaceae > Nitrosotenuis. The sequence continues at coordinate 7,098 of SCVO01000007.1, read as the reverse complement.
CGAAGAATTCTCATAGTCTAATCTTTGTTGCAATCTCTCCGAAATCTTTTTTTTCTGGTTCTCGATAAAATTCTCAACTTCATCCTTTCTTGAACGCCATCTGTAGACAAACCAGCCTTTTCTTTCGTCTTTGACCCTGATTCCAGTAATGAGTGCTTTACCAAAGAGGTCATAAAGCACTTTTCGTACCATGTTTATTCTAAGTCCAGTCGAGCTTGCAATTTCCTCATCTGTTGCATCCTCTGCTTTCAAAAGTGCGCGAGCAACTTTGAGGTATTCATCTCCTCCTATCATTGCAGAAATTCTTACAAATGGGTCTTCGTAGGATTCAACCAATATGTGCAATTCCCCTTAGTCTGTAATTAATCAATCGTTTTTAGTAATCACTGTTTTGCCCTTTTCAGTTGGAACTATTTTCAACCTTGCGTCGTCATATTTTATATCGAATTGTTTTCCGTCTTGAATTCTATCTAATACTATTGCAAGTGCGCTGATCTCAGAATGTGGCTGGTTGCCTACTGCTACATTGTAATCCGCTTGCTCGTAAACTTCACGAGGAACCTTTTCAGCCCCAACAACTATCAACACATTATCTTCTTTTTTGATCTTGTCTTGAACTTGGTTTATGTTTTCACCATACATTGTAAGGTGTATGATCTTAACAGAGCTTTTTTTCTTTGATTTCAGCAGTTTTCTCCAGTCCTCAATGAATTCTATTTGGAAATCACTGCCCCATGATTTGTTTACCTTATCTAATGTGTCTTTGATTTCAGGATTTACCTCATTCATGAATATTTTTGAGGCGCCAAAGCTTCTTGCTACAAGTGCGACATGGGTAGTTACTCTGTCGTCACGTACCAGCCTTTGACCTATTCTTAGCACTTCAATCTTCATAGAACTTGGCATAATCTGGTTTTTTTGGAACTTTTTTTATTTTCGGTTTTACTTCAGTCAACATTCTATTTATCAGATCTAAAATCTTTGGGACGTTCTCTCTTGTCACAGATGAAATTGGAATCCATTTTTTGTTTTCGCCAAGACCCAAATATTCTGCTCTTTCGACAATTTCTTCGGGGCTGATAAGGTCTGACTTGTTTAGCGCATAAATTATCTTGTCTTGGTCTACGTCTAATTCTGCCAGAGTTTTAAGGGAACTACGGAATTTTTTACTCAATTCTAGCAGCGTATTGCTCACATCTATTACTACAATTACCACCTCTGCATATTTGAGCTCCTCAAGTGTTGATTTGAATGCTTCAACCATGTATGCTGGTAATTTACTGATGAATCCTACCGTGTCTGAAATGAGAATTGGATTTTTATTAATTAGCATTTTTCTTGTGGTAGTTGAAAGTGTGGTAAACAGTTCGGGGCTTTCTTCCTTAGTTTCTCCAGTCAGCAAGTTGAACAGGGTAGTCTTTCCAGCAGAAGTGTATCCTGCAAGCGAGATTGTCTTCAGACCAACTCTTCTTCTTGCCTCTCTGTGCAATGCCCGCTGCTTTCCTGATTTTGCAAGCTTTGCTCTGACATTTTTCATTCTATTCTGAATGTCGTTCTGATATGCATCTGCCTCGAACATTCCGATTCCCATGAAGCCTGGCTGTTCGCCCATCTTGGCAAGTCTGATCTTTTCTTTTGCCCGTGACATTTCATATCTGAGTTGTGCTAGTTTTATCTGAAGGTGCGATTCATGGCTAGCCGATCTTCTCTCAAAAATTTCTAAAATCAATGATTCTCTATCCACGATGTTCATCTTTAGAGTTGAAGCAAGATTGTAGTTTTGACTTGGCTTTAGAATTTCGTCGTAAATTATAACATCTGGTTTTATTTTGTTTGCTAGCTCCTTGATTTCTTCAACCTTTCCTTCCCCAATACCAAATTTGTTTTTATTAAGAAATTTCTGCTTGATTATTTTTTCAACCTTGTATTCTGCCGCCTCACAAAGTCCAAGTGCCTCTCTGATCGAGTTTTCGTTATCATATGTGATTAAAATCGCAGTTAGTGTCATGGTGGCAAAAGTCTTACATCTTGGGCTTTTTTAGCAATTTTTCAATATTCATATTAAGTACGATTTCCGCAATATCGCTTCCGTATTCTGCAATTCTGATGATGTTTTCCGACATTCTTCTTATCCTATATGCTTCTTCCTCATCCTTTATTGATTTTATTGATTCTAGCATCTTTTTTTCATATTTTGATACTTCTGATGCCTTTCTGATTGCAAGCTCTGCCAGATTAAAGTCCTCCTTGAACAAAGCAAGGCATGCCTGATCCAGAACTGATACTGCAAAGTCGTTTAGATCTACAATTTTCTCCATTATGTTATTTTTGATTGGTTTTTTGAATTCTAGAAGATCCTTTGTTATCAAAACTGCATGATCTCCGGTCCTCTCGATATTTTTTACAATCAATCTATATCCAAGACACTGCCTTGCATTGGTAAAACCCATGTCCTTTAACATGTACTCGTTTTGGATCGCAATTTTTAACTGGCGTATAATGTAAAATCCGAATCTATCTACTTCATCATCACTATCTATCACTTCTTTTGCCAGCTCAATATTACCTTCTTTTACTGCAAGCAATGCATCTCTGAGCATCGACTTTGCAAGGTGAAGCATTCTTTTGAATGCGCCATCTACTGATAACTCTAAAAGGTTTACAAGAACTTGGATTGTTATTCCGTCAACTGAATCCGAAATAATTTCCGCACCCATCAGCATTCCTTTAACTGCTGATTTGATCGCGTTCCTTTGTCCTGGCTGTAATCTGTCTGCTTTTGGTTTTATCTGAATTGTCTTGTATCCAAGAAAATACAACGAGACAAGCTTTCGTATAATGGTAGAATTTTCCTCATCCCTTGCAATTTCTAAAACAGCTTCTTCTGACTGTATGGTTTTTGTTTGATCTTTTGTGGGGAGTATCTTTAGACCTGACTTTCCTTGTCGCGTTATCGTGATTTGATCTCCCTGTTTTAGGCCTAATTCCGTAATCCATTGCTTTGGCAAAGATACTATGTAGGATGATTTTCCGGTAAACTGTAAGCGTCTTGTCTCCTCGCGTTCCTGCATAACTAAACATATAATCTGATCTATATAGATTTATGATAATTATATGCGATTTTTTAAAAAATTAATAGAATTGGATCTGATAACCTTAAGTTAGATAATAAACACGCTCAACGCACACCTACTTTGTGCTAAAGTCGATTAGAATTCTTGACATACTTGTAATTGTTGCCATAATCGCATCTTTCTCCATAATACTGTATTCTTATGAAGAGGCTGAAAAAAACCTCAAAGGAATTCTTTTGAAAAACCAAATTGCACTTCAATATAGCACCAACAAGGCAATAAAAATGAGTATAGAATCTGATCTCAATCTATTAACTCACGAGCTGCACGATATCACACAATATTATCAAACCAATCCTTATCTCATAAACGAGCAGTCCAAAGCAATTGCACAACAACAGATTGAAGAGATTAACCGCATTGTTCCAACTAAAACATTTTTTGAAACCAATAAAGAATTTCAAATAATCTACAATATCAACGAAAACGAAAATTCACTGATTGGCTTAGATCTCTCTAATCAAACATATGTGCAGGAAATTAAACAAACAATGAAACCGTCCTTTTCGTCAGGCCATGTTGGTATGCATGAAAGTTTTCAAGTAACCGTGGCATACCCAATTATTGATAAAAATAATGATTTGCAAGGATTAGTCGGAATTATGTTTGATCCCTCTCAGTTTTTTAACAGACATGGAAACATATCTGATATTAATTCTGAATATTTGGTTATATTAGACAACGATGCACGGTTTATTGCTGCACCAAAAAATCCCATAATTGACTTTATAGGTAAAAAATTCTATGATGACGACGTACAACAGTTTTTACACCATGATCCAAACACGACCAAACTTTTTGAAGGTATGATGAATGGAAATGCTACCAGATACTCTGTCACTAAAACAGAACTAGGCGAAACCATCTCTACGGGGACTCCTGTCAAAGTTGACGAAAAAACTGAATACTTTGCCATAATAATGACTGATACTAAATCAATATATTCAGATGCGGAATCCGCACTTCAAACAAATAGACTGGTACTGTTTAGCCTTGCTGCAGCTTTAGTGGTGGGCATAACACTGTTTGCGTTTAGCAGAGACAAACTCTTCAGAAAAGAAGCGGAAATTATCCAAATTAAGAAAGATCTAGAAATTGCAGAATACAAATCTAAGTCAGACAAACTTGCAGCGATAGGAGAGCTTGCAGCAAGAATTGCACATGATCTGAGGAATCCGCTCTCTGTGATCAAGGTAACTTCAGAAATACTGCAAATGCAAAACCAGGATCTATCTGAAAGGGAAAAAGAAACATTTGAGAAACAAAAAAACGCCATTGACAGAATGTCTCATCAAATTGATGAAGTATTGGACTTTGTAAGAAGCACGCCAGTAACAAAACAACCTGTTGAGTTTTCAAAAATGATCACTAACGTTCTTAGCAACATATTGGTTCCAAAACGTGTTAAGATCATCAAGCCTGACAGGGATCTTATCTTAAAATGTGATCCTGTGCAAATTGAAGTTGTTATTGCTAATTTACTAAGAAACGCAATTGATGCAGTTGAAAATGATGGAATAATATCGATAAAATTATCTGAAGAGCCAAATTATCACATCATTTCCATTGAAGACACTGGTCCCGGAATACCAGAAGAAAACCTACAGAAAATTTTTGAACCGTTATTTACGACAAAACAAAAGGGAACTGGTCTGGGGCTTGCAAGTTGTAAAAATATTGTAGAACAGCATAACGGTATAATAATTGCTGAAAATAATCCGACTGCCTTTACTATAAGACTTCCAAAAAATAACTAGTTACACTATTAATATTGCAAATTATCTAAAATTAACAATGGACCAAATTCTGAAGCTAAAACATACTATTGATGCTTTATTTGGCAATGGGATTTCAAAATATTTGCCGAAAGAAATTGAGATTACATTTTCTAAAAAAACCGGAAGAATTAGGGAAGTTTATCACAATAAGAAATTACTGTGTACGCTAAGAATCGATGGAGGTCTTGCAATAACTCCATATTTTGCGCAAATACTGATGAAAAGCAAAAAATTTCGCCAGAACTGTATCGAAATAGATGAGGACTCAAAACCCTTTGTCCAGGATGGCAAATCTGTCTTCTGCAAACATGTTGTCTTGGCTGGGAAAAATATTATGATTGGTGCAGACGTTCCAGTACTATATCAAGACAAAGTGATTGCGGTGGGACGAGCAATTGTAAACTCCAAAATGATGATGACTCTAAAAAGAGGAGTTGCGATCAAAGTTCGCGATAGTTTAAAATCTAGTTTGGAGGAAAGGGCATCATGATGCGAGGCGGCGGCAATCGTGAAATGCGAAGGATGATGGACAAAATGGGCCTGGATATGAAAGAGCTCTCAAACGTACAAGAAGTCATCATAAAAACTGATAAAAAAGAAATCATAATTTCCAAACCTTCCGTCACTGAGATGAAGGCCAAGGACAATTCCATTTTTCAAGTCATAGCTACGAGTTATGAAGAAAAGGAACTAGAGGTTCCAGTCTTCTCAGAAGAAGACATTATGCTTGTGTGCCAGCAAGCAAATGTTACACCGGAGGCCGCGACAAACGCATTAGTTGAGACAAAAGGCGATCTTGCAAGAGCGATCCTTCTTTTGAGTACGAAATGAATAATTTAATTAACGGGTTTGAGGGGTTTTTAGCTATATGAAGGAAGCCGCACAAACCGCAGTTGCAGACTCTAAAGTAAGCAAGATAATCAAGTCATTATCTGAGCTTGAGAATAACATTGATTCCCTAAATGAGAAGGTAGCAGATATCAAGAAAACACTGACTTCTAAGACAGAAACCGAACTTGAATCGCTGAAATCTCAAGTAACTCAAATGGCAATTAAAGAGGCTGAATCCATAATCTCGGAGACTAAGGCAAAAGCAGAACAGCAATCAAAAAAGATTGCCGCAGAAGGAGAAGCAAAGCTCGCCAATCTCAAGAGCACAGTTGAATCCAAGTCTAACGAGGCAGTAGACAGCGTGGTCTCAAGCATTCTAAAACCTTAAATCCAAAAGATCCTCCTGTATAGGCATCAGCGCACTAGAAAACTGTCGTATCGGCGTTGCTACTACCTATGGTAAATCCTACTTCCAATTTGTCAAAACACTCAAAACTTTAAACGTAAAATATGATTCTCTACTTCCTGATGAGGTTGAAAACTATTCAGGGAATCTCATACTTACTACGGCAGGAGAGTCCCCAAAATTTGCAAGTCAGCCTATCCTTTATGAAGAAATTCTAAAAGAAGATCCCACAGTAATTCAGGGAATAATAATTGAAATGCTAGACTCTGGGCTGAATGATCCTGAACTTGTAATTGGAATTGATCCCGGACAGCGAATAGGCATTTCAATTCTGTATTTTGGCAAAGAAATTGAACGAGGGCTGTATAATTCGCCAGAGGAACTTGCAAACCATGTTGCAAAAATTCTCGGAGGACTAAAGGCTGAGCGAAAAATAATCAAAATAGGAAATGGTAACATGCAGGTCACAAAACAAATTACAACTCTTCTCAACCTGAAATTCTGCTCTCATTTTGAACTTGAATTAGTAGATGAACGCAAAACTACGAGAAAAATCAAGAACTTCAACAAACGCGGTGAACGTGATATGATGTCAGCAAAATTCATTACCCAAAGAGAAGGATACAGGCGCTTTGTCTTACCGCTTTCAAGAACTGGTTAATTTTTACTAAAAATAATTCCAAAATTCCAAAAAATCCATGCGTAAATTTGCAAAATACCGTGCGTGAAAAAATCGTTAGATATTTATATAACTTGACGATTTTTTGTCAAATTGATCAAGCTAATTGCCAAGATCAATTGTAATTTCTATGTAATTTCTTGAAAAATAATATAAAAAATATGGATCCATCCTTAAATATTTACGATTCCTATAACATATTACAAGTGAATAAAATATGACATGTAAAGGAATCTGCTCTAGATACAAGGCACAAAAGCCAGTAGGAAC
>SCVO01000058.1 GCA_004322465.1 Candidatus Nitrosotenuis sp. | reverse complement strand
TTTTGAACCCACGACCTCCAGATTATGAGTAATGCCCTTTGCTGGAGACTGGCACTCTAACCAGGCTGAGCTACCCCGGCACAAAAACGCCTAATTTTATGGCGCAATTAAATGATTCTACAATTATTCCTGTAGGCAAAAAATCTAAGACTTGATTTGTCGCAAAAAAATTACTGCGCCATTATTTCTTTCCAGCTGGTGTTTACGTTTTTGACCCAGAGGAATTTTCTCTGAAGCGACGTGGTGTACAGTTTTTCCCAGTCCGCCTTTACCTCGTCAGTCCACGCCTTGAACACGCGCGGGTCGATATAGTTTCGAAGCGATGTCCCAAGGTTGTAGTCCTTTGTAGTCTCCGTAAGTTTTATCGAAAGCTCGAGTTTCTGCGCTCTTTCCTTTAGGCGCTCCTTTTGCTTGTCTGTCTTTGCCTTTGTGGTGTCTATGTTTTTCAGAGTCTCCTTTTTCTTTTTCAGAGTCTCCTCAAAGTTCTTTGGGATGGTTCTCTTGTGGTTGCACATCATTGCAGCCTGCAGGTTTGCCATTTTTGCGATGTATAGTTTTTCAGTCTCGCTCTTTCCCTTCACGTCAAGCTTGTCCTTGAGGTAGTTCTTCACCTGCGTGGTGGCCAAGTATGTTCTGAAGACCTTTGCTGTGAGGCCCTTTACTATCCCACCCAAAAACGCGTTTACGTGCCTTGACGTGATATCGTGAAAGATTTCGTCCTTTGGGCTCTTGTTTGCAGTTAGTTTTTTGAGGTTCTCGTACAGGGTCTTGTCGTTTCCCTCTGCGCGTATGGTCTCCTCCCATCTGACGCTGTCCTTTCCCAAAAAGTCAAAGTGAATCTTGTCCTCCTCCAGCTTGACGTGCTCCTTTCGAAGCGTGGTGGCACCTACCGTGTCTGCCTCGTCTGGGTCCTTTTCGTCTCCGACCCTCATCGATGTTCTGTAAATGATGTAACAAACAGTTGCAATTCGGCTCACCTTTGGGTCCTTGCTATTCATTCCTTTTGTGATGGCGTCCTCTATCTTCTTGATCTCCTTTCCAAGCTTTGCAGCCTTGTCGTATTTTGCCTGGTCTCGCTCCTGCTTTAGTCCAGCAGTGTCCGCAAGCCACACGTACTTTATCTTCTCAGAGAGGACATCCGTCCAGCAGGCAAGCCACATGGAGTCGTTCTCGTGGACTATCTTCTTCCAGCTTCCGGGAGGTGCCTTTGCGTCCTTGCTTAGGTTGAGAATCACATCGCTCTGCGTAATCTTGGGCTTCCACTTTCCCCTCATTGGATGGTCGCCGCGCCCAATGAAAATTCCGGGAGGCTCTGCCATGTAGTTTGCGACCTCTACCTCATGCCCGTCAAGTATTGCCTTGCCGTAGACTCCCTTCATTTTTTCGCGGAGCTCCTTTCTTTTTTGGGCAATTGATTTTTTCTCCTCCTTTGTCATCAGTTCCCGGGAACTCTTCTCCCTGTCTACCAGCTTGAATGCCTCAGAAAAGTCAATATCGGAAATGCTTAATCCCTTGAACTTGCCGCCAAACGTGGCAGCAAAATCCGCAACAAAATTCTTTTGAAAAACCGCGTCCTTGATGTATGGCGTGTCCTTTTTCTTTGCCCACTGGTATATCATCTCCTCCTGGTTTGCGTCCAGCTTTACCGGCTGGCCCTTTATCTTGACTGTAAAACCCTTTGGCTCATAATCCGGCGGAAATATTATCCCATTGTGTTGTAGTGTTTTCCATTTCATAATTTATCGTGCCTAAATTGCAGACTTTGATAAAAACTCGTTATTCATCATATATCAATTTAACCACTGGTGAGTTTTCGTTGAATCTTCTCCTACGATTGGCATTTTGGTGTTATCACCCTTTTTTATAAAAATTTGTGAAATTATGGAATTTAGGGGGGTAAAACATATTTGCGAAAAACATGCCATGCCTTTGATAGTCAGAAAATAGTCTTTGATCTAGAAAAGTTCCTTTTTGAGATAGTTCTCAAACTCGATGTCTGTCTTCATCTTTTTTGCCTCAAGGAACATCGCGGCGTCATTTCCAACCGGATATCTTGGGAGCGGGTTCTTTTCCTTTAGCGCCCGGACTATTGTGTCTGCCACCTCCTTTGGATGCGTTCCCATCTCTGCCATCATCTTGATTCCGCCGACGACCTTTTCTGTCAGCTCCTTGTATGGCGAGTCTGCCTTTGGGTTCTTTGGGAACCTCATTGACTTGAAAAAGTTAGACTTGATAACTCCCGGCTCTATGATTATGGTGTTTACGCCAAACTGCGAAAGCTCGTACCTCAGGGACTCGCTTAGCCCCTCTAGGGCAAATTTTGAGCTGATGTATGCCGGGGATCCTGGAAACGCTATTCTTCCAGCAACCGAGCTTATGTTCACTATTGTGCCGGATTTTTGTGCCCTCATGATTGGCGCAGCTTCTTGAATCGTCCTTACTGTTCCAAAAAAGTTCGTCTCAAACTGTTCTTTCAGTTCCTCGACTGATATGTCCTCAAGGCACCCAAAAATTCCATACCCTGCGTTATTTACGAGAACATCGAGTCTGTTCTTTTCTTTTATTATTTGCGATACTGCGTTTTTGACAGAGTCCTTGCTGTCTACGTCCAGCTGGATTACCTTTAGCGGGAGACTCTCCTCCTTTGCAATTCTCTCAATCTCGGAAGACTTTGCTGTGTTGCGCATTGATGCATATGTGAAATATCCGTCGCGCGCAAGTGCAAGTGCCGTCTCTAGCCCTATGCCGCTTGAGCATCCTGTGACTAGCGCAATTTTCTCCATATCGCATATTTGCATCTCTGGATTAATTAAGATTCATTCCTGTGGAATGAAGTTGCAGATTTTTGCACTGATCTGCTCAAAAACAGGGCGTACTAAAAGCAAAATGCCAAATCGTAGCCGATCCTAAATCAAAACCAATGCCAATCCAATCAATACATAATACTGAGTCATTGTATTGTGCCTTATCCTTGAATCGAGAAATAATGCTGACAATCATAATCTTGGTTTCTGCCACTGTGTTGATTGTGGGAGTACTCGGTGTTTACACATACAATGAGATCCAAAGGCTGAACGACGAAATAACTAAAACAAAAATAAATGAAGTCACGGCTTTATCGTCGCGCTTTGCATTAAGACTTCAGTATGCCACTGGCATAATGGAACTGACCAGTCAAACTTACCCGATGACAAAGCCTCCGACATATTCTAATTTGATCTCCGATGATCTGAAAGGCATACCTGATAGCGCAGATGCTGAGAAACGAGACATGGCAAAAAAGATGATTGATAAAAAATTTGATTTTGACTATGTCTTTTACGCGGTGCCTGGTGGCGATATCTACTTTTTAGAGCCTTTTTCCTCGCAGCTCAAACTGTCCCAGTTGAATTTTGCTTTTAGGGACTGGTATCGCGGCGCAACGAGCACCGGCTCAACATATGTCAGCGAGGTCTATGTTTCTGCTAATGAAAAGCACAACGTGATGGCCATAGCGGTTCCGATATATGATGACTCTAGTCAAACTTTGAACGGAATTTTTGTCGGGGCGCTCAATCTTGGCGCACTTCAAAGATCTCTGTCGCAGGTGAATCTGGGGCAGAACGAGTATTTTCTCATAATAGATCACAATAACAACGTCGTTGCCGATTCTAGAAAATCCGAGTCGGATATTGAAATTAGAAAGTTTACGCTAGATCTGAGTGAGCAACGGGGGGCTGACGTCAACACCGTGACAAAAGCAATCGATGGGACGGACCAACTCATAGCCTTCAAGACGCTCGCTGTTGGGACTCACGAGTGGTCAATCATGTCAATTCAGCCACACCACGACGCATTCGCATCGTCCAATGCGCTGAGAAACGAGGCCCTGGGAATAATCGCGACAGTCGTCACAATCACGAGCATCACCGGATTCTTCATGATCAGAAAAATAAATACAAACATGGCGCTCTCAAACCAACTTAAACAGACCAATTCTGCACTGGGACTAAAAACAGAACAAATCAAACAAATCGACATTCAAAAAGAAGAGTTTTCTGCCATGGTGACGCATGAGCTAAAAACCCCGCTTGTGCCGATTATCGGTTATTGCAAGATGTTGAAGAGCAAAATGCTGGGAGAATTAAACAAAGAGCAGCTAGACTCGATTGACACCATTGACAAAAGTGCAAAACGGCTAGAGTCTTTGATCAGCGATATCATGGATGTAAGAAAATTGGATTTGAACAAGATGAAGTTTGACATAGACGACTTTTCCATTGACGATCTTTTTGAGGGTCTAAGTGCAAGTTACAAGGTACTCAAAGAAAAAGGCAAGGACTTTACCACGAACCTGCCTGCACGTGGCTTGACAATAAAAACAGACAAGGCGCGTTTGCGCCAAGTCTTTGATAATCTGATTTCAAACGCAATAAAGTTCACGCCGGAACAAGGCGGTAAGATTGAGGTCGGGGCAACAAAGGAAGACGGCAAAATAATATTTTATGTCAAAGACAACGGCATTGGAATTCCAAAGGACAAACAAGAACATCTCTTTAAGAAATTTTATCAGATTGACACATCCGAGAGGCGAAAGGCCGGGGGGACAGGACTTGGCCTTGCAATAAGCAAAGGAATAGTGGAAAAGCTAAATGGCAGAATCTGGGTTGAAAGCGACGCGGGTACCGGTTCTGTTTTTTACATAGAACTGTCCGGATAATTTCTTATAATCTGGAGGTAATATCTTCATACCTCATAATGTGATGAATATCCCCAATATTACGTGCGTTTTAACACAACTCTTATTATTTCCAAAAACGGTAATATGATGATGAAATTGTTACTAATCGATGATAATGTTGACATCACCGTAATGTTCTCAAAATATTTCAAATTAAGGGGTCACGACGTGTCTGTTGCAAATGACGGACAAAACGGATTGCAGATGATTGAAAATGGAAAGTTCGATGTGATCTTACTTGATCTGGCAATGCCGAACTTTTCAGGGCGTGATGTAGTTGACCGTCTTTACAACAGTGGTAAAATGGATCATCATACAATTGTCACACTTACTGCCTCGTCCGTATCTGATGACGACAAGGTGGAATTAAAAAAGAAGGGCATACACTCAATACTCCGAAAACCGATCGACCCTGACGAATTACTGACCTATCTGGAGACTGTTAAATCATGATAACATCCATGGATCGCAATCATTTCATTCGTGAAATCCAACAGATATCTCTGATTCAAAAAAAACTACATGAGATACTGAGCGAGACTCCACAAGCCAAACAAATTCCTTTCATAATTGATCACCTTGACTCGACGCGTGGTTTTGCGACAAGTATTGTTGATAACATCTCATTACGTAAAATCAAAATAACTGACGATCTTCTCTCAGCGCTTAATCATGAGTTACGTACGCCGCTTGTTCCGATACGCGCATACGCCGACATGCTGTCACGTGGCGATTTTGGGGCGCTGAATCAAGAACAGCAAAAAAGAATTGAATTGCTTGTCTCAAATGCAAAGCAATTGCAGCAAAAAATTGAGTCCTTGCTTGGCAGAGACACGCTGGACGTATTTGCCAGTTCTCTGACTGATCATCGTGTGAGGGAACTCGAACAGGAAAAAATCGTGCTAGAAAAAATCAACCGCATGCTAGATGACAAAATCAAAGAAGATCGTTCGGAAATCAAAGAACTGAAAAAAGACCTGGCAGATTCGGAATTCCAGAAAATAGAGTCAGAGCAGGCAAACCGAATACTCGACAAAACTGTGCGGATGGAAGAGAAAAAAAGCAACCGTCTTGCCAAAAAGAACCTAGTGGTGATTGCAGTATCTGCCCTGGTTGTAGGCGTGGGATTGTCCGCCTACTCTGTATATGTGACAGATTTGGCAGGCAAGCAATACCAGATTTCAAATCTTGGAAATATTAACCCTGGGGGGTATGTGATACAGAATCTGAGGGGGGACACAATCGATACCTGGCTCTCCTGGAGGCTTGTCCAAGGCAGCACGCTGCATGTTGGAATAATAAATGGCGAAAGATTTCCAGAAAAGATTCCTCTGATAAAAGAAGTAGTGGAATCAGAAAAGTCAATCGAAGTTGACGACTCGCTACTGCACAAAGGCCCAAAGGGATCGACTTCGACATACTATGTCGGCTGGCAGGGTGCACTGGAACATGCGTCTGAAAACCCTACCGATCTATACATACCGTCAAAGCTGCAGGTGCTAGAGTCGTCACGGGGAGAGGGGGACATAACCGTCATACTCTCCAATGAAAGAAACGGTGACGGATACTCTGGATTTACAAGGTCAATAGCAGACGACTCGCAAAATCAGATTTTAAAGTCCACCATAACAATCTATGACACAGGTGCCCTTAACGGTGATCAATTCAAAACAATCCTGCGACACGAGTTCGGGCATGCCTTGGGACTTGCACATTCAACTGCTCCTGAGGACTTGATGGCGCCTGTGGTGATGACATCCTATCCGTACATCTCTGACTGTGATCTTAGCACCATAGTCAAGCTGTATGACGGCGGAAAAAACAGCCAAGTTACCTGCGAAAAATAATCTGAGAAAGGAACTTTTCTGTAAACTGGCTTCTGACATTTTGTAGTATTTTTCTAAGAATCTGAATTTATGCAGGCGGCATCCAAAATGATTCTGGTCCAGCTAGACCAGTGGGCGGTCGCCCTCTGTCGGCTCGATGACATCCGTGGTCTCACCGTCGTTTATTTTCTGCAGTATCTCGTTTGAGGCCTTTTTGTGCAGGAACTCGTTGTTGTTCCCGCACCGATACGAAAACGTGCAGCGGGGACACCCTGCCTCGTTTGTGCACGGGCACTCTTTCACAATGTGGAGGCTGCGCTCAAACGCCTTTTCAAGTCTGTCGTACAGTGCACGGCTTGCGCCGTTTCCGCCAATCGCTCCGTCATAAATGAAAATCAGCCCTGACGTCCCAAGCGATATTCCGCCTAGGTCCTGCGAGACTCCTCCTGTCACCATGTTGCTTCCCTCAATTATGATGTGCTCTGTTGCGTGGTACCCGCTGGCCTCCGTATATTCTGAGTTCTCCGCCTTTTTCATCTCGTCTGCGGGCCTTGGCGCATGGATGACTATTCCCTTTGTCACAAAGTCGTACTCCAGCGGATTATCAAGGAGGATTTTCTGCCCCTGGGTCACCTCCTGGCCGAGCTCGATGTTGACATAGCCATAGACTTTCTTCTGTATGTGCAGTTTGCAAAAGAAGACCTCGACACCAAACGCCCTCCTTTTTTCGTATACTGTCTCGATTGTGGGCCACTCCTCAGTCAGGGCCCTCGTGTAGTACGGATAGCTCCTTGGGATTGAAATGAGTTTTGCAAACTGTTTTTTCGGATAGTCAAACTCTTTTACCTTGTATCGCATCCCTGCCAGGAAATACACTGCGGATTCGTGCAGCTCCTCGAGCGCCATCGGCAGGACCCTGTCACCTACCTTTTTCTCGTTAAGGAAAATGTCAATCGACTTTCCAATTCCTCTGATGCTGTACTCGCTCTGCGCGTCCTTTATTGCGGGATAGTTCGGCACGTACCGGTTTTCCTGAATAACGAGATTTCCTGATTCCACATGTTTTTTTATCACGTCTGAATGCTCCTTTAGCTCGTGCATCGCAATTGGCTTGTCGCACGCCATTGCCAGCACCTGGAACTCCTCGACAAACGGGTTCCTTGGGTCGATGTACGTTTTTTCAGTGTCCTCAAAGTAATTGCCGGGATGGTTCTTGTAGTACTGCGAAATCGGGTCGTTGCCTAGTGCCAAAAACGCAAATCCGCGCTGGCCCTTTCTTGCGGCACGCCCTATCCTCTGGAGGAGCCTGTTGATTGGGATGGTTGACGATATGACCCCGTCCACGTTTCCAACATCAATCCCAAGCTCAAGTGTCGGGGTGCAGGATATTGCGGACAGCTTGTCGTCCTTGAATGACTTTTCTACAAAGCTCCTATAGTTTGCCATCAGCCCTGCGCGGTGCACCTTGATGTCTATTTTCTTTTTTCTTGCCTGCATTGCTATGAGCTCCGAGTTTAGGTGCGAGTTGGAAAACACCATGGTCTTGTGTTTTTTTGAAACGAGTTTTTCAAGCAGGTCGATCACAAGCGCCCTCTGAGTTCTCAGGGACGGAAACGCCATGACAAAGTCCGTCTCTCCCTTTTTCCCGGTCCCCTGAATCAGGCCCATCTGTGCCCCGAAGAGGTCCTGGCAGAACTCTTTTGCGTTGTCAAGTGTGGCAGACGACGCGACAAACTGGATCTTTTTGCAGATTCTCTTTAGGCGCTTTATGATGTAGTGGACGTTTGATCCGAATATTCCGGAATACACGTGGGCCTCGTCCACCACTAGGAATTTTGCAGTGCTGCATGCGGACGCAAACTTTGTTCTGTACATCATGTGGTAGTGCAGCACGTCAAAGTTTGTCACTATTATCTGCGGAATATTGTCTAGGATCTCCGCCCTGTCTGCGCCCTTTGTGTCCCCGTCAAACACGTCTGCGGAAACCCCGACGCACTCTGCAATCTCCCTTATCTTCGGCAGCTGGTCCCGCGCAAGCGCCTTTGTCGGGTACACGAATATGCCGAGTATTCCGCCTTTGCCCTCGCCTGCTATCTTCTGTATGACTGGTATTGAGAACGCCTCGGTCTTTCCGGATGCCGTGGGGGCAGTAATGACCACGTTCTGGCCAAACATGATCTCCCGTATGGCGTCCTCCTGGAACTTGTAAAACTGGGTTATTCCCTTTTTGTGCAGGTACTGCACCATCTTCTCGTCAAGCCCGAGGTCCTCAACTGGGCTGCCCATCTCGGGGGCAGGGCTCTTTATTGTCTTGTAGTACGAGATGTAGTCCTTTTTTGAGTGCAGGACCTCAAGTGTCAAGTGGTCTGGGGTGGAGTTGCCGATCATTTCCTTTATCTCGGACTCGTCTCGGATTATCCCTGACTCCTTTAGCTCGTCTTTTAGCTGCTTTTTGTTCGGCGTGGAGCCGTCGTCAAAGCGCGCCAGAAACTCCAGGTACACCTCGTCGATGTTTTTTGCGTACTCGACTAGGTCCTGCAGGCCGCACCCCTTGCACGATATCATGTATTTTTTGTTGAACGTCTTTTGGATCTCAAGTGCCGATCTGCACTTTGGGCAGGAATATTTCATCTTCCACCCTCTTAGGTATGGTATTGATTTATGGTTTGATGGTACGGTGGTGCTGGTTCGGGGTCATGCATTGCTCCATTGTGGGATCGCATCACTGTTTCCGATCTAGTCAACCTTAACTCAGTAAATATGATAATATGGTGAACTCCGCCTAGTTATGTATAATGATGCTTCCCTACGTCTCATGGGAAGTAGCGCAGGAAGCTATGCAAGAGGCGTAGCTGCGATTCACAGAAAATACCAGTCTGCCATAAAACATGCAAAGACAAGGCAAGCGGTTCTGAACGCTTATTGGAAGCACAAGAAAGAGTCAGAAAACTTGCTGGCAAAACATCTCAGAGACGAGATGGGCGAAGTCAAACGCATCAAGGCAAAAATGGAATATAGATAAACGGAGACTGAGCAGGACCTAAAATCCTAAAATCATCTCCTACTCTTTTTGTATCAAGCCTTTAGTCTGTAGACGTTCCTGTCAAGCCTGCTTTTTGCAAAGTCATAGTATTCCGGCACGATTTCAAATCCGACATACTTGCGCTTTAGCATCTTGCTTATCACCGCGACCTGGCCTGAGCCCAGGAACGGATCACACACCAAATCGCCGCTCCTGCTGGAGTACTGGAGGATCTTCCTTATGATTTCCGCAGGAAGCTTGGTCGGGGTCTTTTTGTCGCCAGTCCAGTATTCGCGCTTTATCTCCCACACGTCCTCCTTGTCCCTGTAGTGGAGGCTGTGCCCGTCCTTTGTCCTGTCGGTCTTTTTGAATCTCACGAACGGATAGAACTTTCTTTTCTTTGCGTCCTTGCAGACATAGATGCAGTGGTAGTGCGACGTCACGTATTTTCTTGACGTTACCACGCCGAACTGGTACTTCCAAATTATGTGGTTTACTGTGGTGAACCCAACACTGTCCAGCGCATTCAAAATATCCTTGAGGTTGTTCCAGCCGGAAAAAACATACATGCTTCCGGACTTTTTTAGAATCCTAAACGCCTCCGACATCCACCGGTGCGTAAAATCGTAATAGTCTTTCTGTTTTATTTCATTGTACCCCTGCATCACCCTGGAGTCCGTCCTGTTGTAGTTCTGCCTGGTGGCCTTGAAGTCGATTGCAAACGGCGGGTCTGTCACTATGAGGTCTATCTTGTTTTGCGGAATTGACTTCATCCCGTCGATGCAGCTCATGTTGTAAATTCTGTTGAATGAAATGTTTGTCAAGGTTATTTTTTGTCCTTTTGATCAGGTTCCGCGTTTTTTCCCGGCATCCTTTCCGATATTTCCTTTCTTATCTCGTCGTCAGTCTTTGCTGCAAAGTCTATGCCGAGCGACTTTGCCATGAACTCTAGCTTCTGCCTTTCGTTCTGGACAGGACTGGTTATGTTGAGGTTTGCGATTCCTGACATCTGGTTTTGAATCTCCGACTTGGTCTTGTTGAACTCGCCTACCGTGCGCCCCAGCTTCTTTGCCACGTCCGGCAGCTTGTTTGTGCCAAAGAGCGCAAAGAGGGCAACAAGTATGATGATTATCCACTCGCTCCCGAGTATGTTGAGTGCAAAATCCATCATGACTGATTTCTCACTCATCGAAAAATAAAGTTTGGCAAATCTCTGGTCTACATCTGTCTAGCAACCGCTATACAATTATGCACAATATAGTTAAAGATCATAGGACCTGACCATATTCCAAGGGTTGAAGACACTAGCACTAGTTTTGATTTTATTGGTCGCAAGCATGGCAGTTGCGCCTGCGTTTGCGGTAATCCAGAGCTTTGGAACCGACAAGACGTCCTACAAAAAGGGAGACAAGATAACCTTTAGCGGCAAGACCGATGCCAACCACGCAAACAAAATGGTCTCAGTCAAGATTTACGGCCCAAGCGGCGGATTTGTCACTCTGCTTGGCGGCACTTCGGATTCTGACGGAATAATAACAATAAATCCCGTTGATACAGGTTCTACAAAATACTCTTCCAAGTTTTCCCAAAAGGGAGTCTACAATGCTACTGCATTTTATGACGACGAGCCAAACTACAAGGGCAAGTTTACTCTGTTTGACTATTCTGAGGACGGCTCACCTGTCAGCCCGTCTGCTGCAGAACTGATGAACCCGTCGTCAACGCCACCTGCAGCCACCCCTCCGCCAACCACAACAACGACAACTACAACAACAACTCCGCCTGCAACGCAGCCGCCACTTCAGCCTCCAAAGACCGAAGCGCCAAAGACAGAGACTCCAAAAGACGAGGAGCCAGCTGCTGCGTCGCCGCCGGCGGAAAAACCAAAAACTGTAATCCCTGGATTTCCGGATCCGAAAAAAGATCCGCAGACATATGTCGACAGATACAAAAACGAGCCGGCATTCAAGGAGTGGTTTGACAAGTATTTCCCAGGACAGTCCATCTATGAGGTGGTGGGGCTGCCTGATCCTGCAAAGACTGCACCGACAGTCCCTGGATTCCCGGACCCGACCAAGGATCCGCAGACATACGTTGACCGATACAACAACGATCTCGCGTTTAAGACATGGTTTGACAAGTATTTCCCAGGACAGTCCATCTATACGGTGGTGGGACTGCCGGAGCCAAAGGCAGAGGAGCCAAAGGTCGGAGTCTGCGGGGAGGGAACCGTTCTTGAAAACGGGGTCTGCGTGGTTGTAAAAAAGAGCGGGGGCGGATGCCTTGTTGCAACCGCTGCCTATGGGACGGAGCTTGCGCCGCAGGTACAGGGCCTAAGGGAGATGCGTGACGGCGTGCTGCTCAAGACGGAATCAGGTTCCAAGTTCATGGGCGGATTCAACGCGTTCTATTATTCATTTAGCCCGACTGTGGCGGACTGGGAGCGACAAAGCCCTCTGTTCAAGGATGTGGTAAGGACCGCACTGACGCCGCTTCTTTCCTCGCTGTCAATACTGAATTCCGTATCCATTGACTCTGATCAGGAACTGTTGGGATATGGGATTGGGATAATTCTGCTGAATGTGGGAATGTATTTTGTGCTGCCCGCAGCTGTGATTCTGCAGATCAGAAAGCGCCTGCGCTAGGAACTTGCGGGCTCTAGAGTTTTCTTTTTTGCCGCACTAATTACGGAAATTCCAATCCCTGCAACAAAGAACACCAGATAGGGTACAGCGTTTCCGGAAAACTCTGATATCATGCCTGCAGCTATTGGCCCAATTGCCCACCCGATCCCAAACGTGGTCTCATACGCGCCAATCACTATTCCCGACGTCCCACTCCTTGCCTTTCTTAGGATTATCTCCAGCGTCAGAGGGAAAATCACGCTAAACCCAAACCCCATGAGTGCCATTGCCACCCCGAACTGCATGATGGAGTCAGAAAAGAACGAAATCAAAAGCCCGGCAGAAATGCAAAGCGTTGACGCTACCACGGTTTTTACGGTGTGCCGCGCAAACCTTTCTGCAAGCGCAAGTGTTGCGACGCGCGATGCGCCAAACACAAAGTACAGGATCTCAATTGACGTTGCCGACATGTTGCGGTCGTTCAAAAAGGCTGGGTGGATTGCCAGGATCATCCCAAACGACGATGCGCAGTAAATCAGGATCGCAATGACGTGGGGAAGCCTTGTTATCTCCCTTATTCCGGAAAACGAAAACTTGGAGTGCTGGACTGACGTGTGCTTTTTTGCAATCTGGATTGAAAATATTATTGATGACGCAAGGACGAACGTCGCAATCTGGAACAGGAATCGATACGACGCGTCCACTCCCTCCAGGAGGAACGTCCCGATTAGCGGGCCTATCATGAATCCGCTGACAAAAAATCCCGTAAACCTTGCGATGTTCTTCATGCGGGACTCCTCGGTGCTCTCGTTTGATATGATGGACTCTGCGGGCGGCCAGAAAAACGCGTGCGCGACACCGGTCATTGCCCTAAATGCCATCACCTCGGGGACAGACCTTGCAAGTGACAGCAGGTACACCGATGACGCGTTTATGATTATTCCAAGCGACAGGATTCTGCCGTTGTTGAATCTGCCGAGCAGCGCGCCGACCAAAACCGGGATGAATATGTACGGGATGAAGTTTGCAAGACCGACAAGCCCCAGGTCTGCGTATGACGCGCCAAGCTCGTTCTTTGCAAATATCGGGACAAGCGGGTTGTGCATTCCGTACGATATGCCAATCAAGAGGCCGGTGATGTTTAGGAGAACCAGGATCTTGTTCATTTGTAAGCCGCGACCATTATTGCGCCGCCCATCAGATCCTTTTCAAATTCAACGCGGGAGAATTTTTCCAAAATGAGCGATTCAAGCTTCTTGTTCTGAGGCCACCGCTTGAATGTGCCGTACAGCGTCCCAAACTTCAGTCCGAGCCTTCCGCCAACTACAAGCGCGACTAGCGGCAGAACGGTCCTCAGATACATAGAAACGCCTGCGCGAATCACGGGGTTGTCGGGCTTTCCCAAATCGACTATCACAAAGCGCCCCCCGTTCTTTAGGACCCTGTGAATTTCTGAAATCGCAATTCTCAGATTTATCGCGTCCCTCAGCGAGTATCCGCACAACACTGCGTCAAACTGCCCGTCCTTGAACGGTATGTGCTCGAACACGCCGCACGACATGTCGGGAGTTTTCTCAAAATAGGTGCCAGTGTTTTTCAGCATCGGCACAAGAGGGTCATACAGCGTTATGGAGATGTTGCCGCCGCAGATCCTTTCTGCAGTCTTTGACATGTTGCCAAAGCCTGATCCTGCGTCCAAGATGGAATCGCCAGGATTCACCCTGCCTCTGATTCCGCGGTTCCGGTGCTCGGTGTCCTTCCCAAGCGAGATGTACTTGTTTACCTTGTCATAAATCGGAATTATCTGCCGTAAGACCTCGATTACCTCCCCCCAATAGCTCCCAAGACCCATTAGACTGGGTACTGGCAAGCTATAATTTGTACCAATCCAAGACTGCGATAAAACACAGCCCGCCTAACGCCTGAGCTGTTCTATCAGTCTTCTGATTTGCGCGGATCTTCCTTTTGCGTTTCTGGATCCGCTGAACAGTGTCACAATCATCTTTGCGCGCTCCTCGAGCTCTCGGTCCTCAAGAAATTTTGCGCTGCCGACAACAATGTCGGCAGAGTTTACAAGTTTCTCGATCTCGTTTTTGTCCGAGGGGTTTTCCCCAATCTTCTGCAAGCTCTTTACAATTGAAACTGTCAGGGTCTCCATCTCACTCTGAAAAATTCTTCGATACGACTCGTTTAGCGCCATACATAAAATAGTGAAATTTTCTATTTAAACTGGGCAGAAGAATTATTCTATAACAATATTATAGAATAGTTTTATGGATTTGAAAAATCACGCATGACTGCGATTTATTTTTTGCCGGAGTCATTTTCGCAGTATGTTGCATGGCATCATCTCATCTTGACTACGATCCCCTTTCCAAAGTCCGGCGCAAAAATTGTGTAATCGTGCACGTTGATTATCTGCTGCATGAACTGGGCGTTGTCCATAAACTCCGTGTTGTATATGCTCAGCACTGAAACGTCGTGCCTCTCAAACAATTCCTGCATGAACTCCTCGACTAGCAGCAGATCCGACTGCTGCTCCCTGGTGAACCTGTCGTGATGAATTATGATTCGCGATGCGCGGTCCTTTGCGCTTTTTACAAATTCCTCAATTATTCTGATGATCTGATCCTTTTTGTGGCTGTTTGTCGTGTGAATTTGAAGGCTGCCGGGTCTGGACTCTGCAACGTTAATTCCGGCTGCCGCCATGAACGCTTCGGCATTGGGTATTGTGTCTGACGAAAGGTAAAGGCAAGCTTGGCTGCCCCTCAGCCCAATGTCTAGGAAAAGGAACCCGAGCGATTTGGCATAGTTCTTCTCCTCGTAGAACATGAGGATGCTTGATTTTTCTTTTAGTTCCCGTATGAATTTTGCAGGCTCTCCTTCGTTATGTGACAAGGAATCCATCAGTACCTGATGTTTGCTTCCCTCATCATGTCTGTAAACCTGCATAGCTGCTCAAAGAAAGCAACTCCCTGCTCTGTTATGAAAAACGTGCATATTCTGCCGTCCTTGACTGACTCTACCAGATTTGCGTCGATGAGCTTTTGGCATTTTCCGTTCACCGAGTTATACGACACGTTTGCCCTTCTGGATATTGCCGATATTATCACGCCGCCCTTTCCAGATTCCGCGATTATTCCCAAAATGTCGCGTATTATTCCAATTTCCGAGCGGTACTGCTGTTTTGCCGTCATGGGATGCCTCCGCTCGAAAAGAAAGATTTGGCTCGTTTTGATCTCAATTTACGACAAATTTGATTCGTAACGCTAATAAAATTTTTGGTAAAATGTTAGCTTAATCAAAACCTAAAAGCAATCCGTGAGCAGCATGATTTGCCCATACGGTGCCGATTTAGCTTGTTAATTAGGTAGGAAGTCATTACTATTCAAAAAACACGCGCAGGGCAAGACCTGTTATGATTCTGAGAACCTAGGACGATATGGCGAGTCGGCACCGTCTTTCTGAAATTAATCTCGCCGCACGAAAATCCGCGCGCCTTGGGGCATTTCTGTCTTGGACAAAGTCTTATATCGATTCTTTGGCCATGTTAGTCAAATGAAGGCAGTTTTCTGTATTGCAGTGCTTGTTTTTGGAGTGCTTGCGGCGCCGTTTAACGCATTTGCGGAAACAAAGGTGCTGCCGACCGACAAGGGGTCCATCAAGGTGGGGCTTTCCACAGATCCAGAAAACCCATCGCCGGGCGCGCTGAGCCTGAAGATCAGCTTTTTGAATCCGCAGTCGGGCGCAACCCAAGATCACATTGACTATGTCGTGACAATATCAAAGGACGGCAAGTCCGTGTTTGGGCCAATCCCGCTGACTCATACGTCGGTCGGGGCGGTAAAAATCCCAGTCGAACTAAAAGAAAAGGGAGAATACAAGGTAACGGTTGACGTGGAGGGAATATTGTTCGTACCCGTGTCTGAAAAGGCAACGTTTAGTCTGGTGGTGGGACAGTCAGGCGCCCCTGCCAAGTCAGACTCTGCAAAACCGCCTGGCACAACATCGGACAAGGCCGCCAAGCCCGGAACCACCGGAAAAGTGTCTGTCAAAATAGATGCAAAGAAAACCGATTCAAAGGCTATCGCAAAAGCCAAGGCCGATGCAAAGGCAAAGGCAGACGCAAAAGCCAAGGCAAAGAAAATAATTGCCAAATCTACAAAATAGTCTGAAACTGGTCGGGCCCTAAAACTAGGATGACTTTGGATACTTTTCCTTTGCAGTCTTTGCGTATTTCTCAACGTCTGCGTCGGATACCTTTTCAAGCGTCTTCTTGCTGTCTGTGATCTTTGCCATCTTGATGTGCTTTGACTCTTCCTTTTGCTCGCCCTTCATGTCTATTGCCGCAATTGCAAGTGCGAACGCGTCGTCGACAGACATGTCTTCTTTGTAGTTCTTCTCCAAAAACGAGTTTACCTCCTCGGAGCCAGCGCCTATTGCTACTGCAGAATACGCGACAAATGTGCCGCTTGGGTCGGTGACATAGATTATGTTCCCTCGCTGGTCTACTCCTGCAACTATTAGGGCAACTCCGAATGGTCGAACGCCTGAATACTGGGTGTACTGGTGACACTTGTCTGCCAGGTGCTTTGCCACAGTCTCAACGTCCACCTGCTCGTCGTAGATGAGCTTGTGGCTTTGTGAGAACGTTCGCGCGTCGTCAACCTGGGTTCTTGCGTCAGGGATGTATCCTGCTGCCGCAACCCCGATGTGGTCGTCAACCTGGAATATTTTTTGAGTGATTCCTGCTGCCTGGAGCTTTCGCGGGATCTCTTCTACTGCCATGATGACCCCGTCCTTTGCCATTATTCCGATTGCGAGTGTTCCACGCTTTACCGTCTCGATGGCGTATTCTACCTGGTATATTCTTCCGTCCGGCGAATACATTGTGGGCGTCATGTCGTAGCCACGTGCTGGCATCATAATGACTCAGCTAGCCCCGTTGTCAATTTAAGCGTTAGTTGAGTTCCAGCCTCGGATTGTTTTGGGTGGAATTTGGAGCGGATTTGGAAATAATGTTTTATGCGATTGCGCGATTTTTTTGTATGATGGAACTAGTCGAGATACGCCAGCTGGTAAGGCAAAGATCGGTCTCCCTTACACACAAGCCTGATCGGGACGCAAGGCGGCTTTTGATGTATGTCTTTACCGGAACCCGGGGCGGCCACACAAGACTCAGAATCATATCGCTTCTGTCTGATAGGCCCCTTAACACAAACCAGATTGCGTCTGAAATGGGTCTTGACTACAAGGCGATTCAGCACCATATCGCGGTGCTGGAGAAAAACAACCTGGTGACAAAGGTCGGCGAAAAGTACGGCGCGATATTTCACATCTCAAACTATCTTGAGGCAAACATCCTGGCGCTGGATGACGTGGCAACGAGGCTTGAGAGAAAGATGAACTCAAAAAAGGTCTACCTGTAACATCAAAACTTCCAAGATGCCATCGTCTTTCCGAACATGTCTACCCACCATCGGAGACAGCTGTTTCCAATTTTCATGTACTGTATGGCCAAGTCAGATTCGAATCTTTTGTAGTTTGCATACACGTCCATCCACTCCATGGCGCTGCCTGTTGCGCTGTCGCACAGTTTTTCATACGCGTTGATGGCCTTCTGGTCAAACCCCATCCTGTCAAAATACCTCTTCTGCCAAATGTAGCACGTCCCAAACGAGTTGTCGATAGAGTGGAGAAACTCTGAGTGCATCTGGCTGTACGCCTGCAGGTAAATCGGAGTGTGGTACTCCATTTTCGTAATCACCTTGTGGACGCTGTCCTTCCAAATGTCGCAAACGGAAGAATATTCTCCTGTGGGCATCTTGCCTTTGGCGTCGATATCGCCCAGGCTTTCCCATTCCGATTTTTTCGCATTCTTGGTATTGCTTACCTGCACACCATACTATGTCGTGGAAAATACATAATGACCAGTTTGTGTTTTGCGAACAAACCTGGATTTTGCCCAAACTGTCCTTTCTGCCACTGTCCGGCGGAATTGAACCTAAAAAAAATAAGCTTGGCCCGCTGTCACTACGGGAACCCTAGTGATGGGAGAAAGTTCAGCTTGACCTGGTACGTGTCTCCTCCATAGATGCCTATTGGATTTGGAGTCGACGCAAGCTCGACCTCGTTTGAGTCGTACACCTTGATGAACGCGCCAAGCGGCATGTGGTACTGACCTATTGCAAGCGATGCGCTGTCTGATACTACGGGTGCCTCTGCAAGGACGTGCATGCTGGAATCAACCAGCCTTACCTTGGCTGAGAGTGGCGGAGTGTTGGTGACCTTTACTGTCTCGCTAGACACTGCGTAATAGTCCTTGTACGTTCCGTACTGCATTTCGCCAGCGTATGATGTCTGGGGCTCCAAGAACGCATTGAACGGTCCAGGCATCTGCAGGTTCATGGTGCTGTTTTCGTACACCTTGATTCCGTCCAGGTACACCTTGAGGTAGTTGACCCCGTTTGTTATGATGGTGCAGTCCTTGGTTAGCGGCTGGCCGACGCTTGGATCATACCATAACGTTTTGAAGTCCGTGGCCCCGCCGGCGTTTCCTGTTGCGGACAAAACTGCCCAGACGGTTCCGGCTGTACCGGTGTCAGCAAAGCACGTGACATAGTTTACGTCCGTGTTTGAGGCTGTCTGCACATACAGTCCGTTGTTGTAAAAGTTGCTTGGGATTGTTCTTCTGTCGGTGGTTATGACTGCATGAAACAGTGTTGCGTCCGTGTTCGGCGTTACCCCGTAAAATCCAGCCCATTCTCCGTTAGCCAATGACTGGACTCCTACGTGAAAGCCCTGGCTGTCCTTGAATATGTCGTATGGCGCATTTAGGACTTGGGCGCTGCCGCCGTACTTCCAGTATTTGTTCTCCGCAAGAAGCTGCTCCTTGTTTGCAACTTTGTCTGTCAGGGAATCTGATGCGACCAGGCCTGATTTCACTTTGGTGAACGAAAATAGCGGCGATGGAGGCAAAAGCGGCACCGTGGGCAATTGGGGAGGCTGTACTGTGACGGGAGGTATGCTTGGAACTAGCGGTGCAAGCACATCATCAGGAATCGTAACCGGACCGACCGAGAGTGCATTTGACTGGCTCAGTCCAAACGATCCGACCATAATGATCAATAGGGATCCGAATATTGCGTATTGTAGATTCATTACGAATACTTTGGTCTCATGCGTTATGTCGCTATGCCATGAAATTACTAGTAGATGATTCCAAATTGCGAGTCCGGAATGTGCGACTTTGCGCTAGTTACAAAGTTCTGAATCGGTGCTCTGCAATGTCCGTTTTGAAAGCCTGCTAAGAATCTGTAGCACGCCTTAAGAATCGCAAGCCAAAACGGAATCGTACATGAACAAGTGGATTCTAAGACACTGGCAATCTCTTGCTTTGCTGATTGGGTTTTGGGTTGGGCTGCTGCTGTTTTTTGGTGGGATGACCGTCGGGCTTTGAGAAATCACAGTCTCATCTGCCTGCATGAAATATTGTGTCAGAACAATGTATGGCAAAATTTAAGAGCAAATTACGACGATAACACTAACTACCAATGATTAGCCTACGGCACGGATTGTGTTACGCGGCAGCCGCCGCCACTGCGGCAGCAGGAATAATACATCTGTCGCTTGCCCCAAACTCGCTTGGATTTAACGTAAATACCGGAATACTGTTCTTGGTGGGCGGAGCACTGCAGCTGTTTTGGGTCGTACCGATGATACGGAGGTGGGGCAGCGTATGGTATTTGGTTGGAATCGGCGGCACCCTAATTCTGATTGCGCTGTGGTCCATAACGCGAATGCCTGATAATGCGATAACTGCAAGGGCAGCTCCGGTCAGCCAAACTGGAATCGTCGTTGAGATAATGCAGATACTGTACTTGGGTCTTACAATGTCCTTTATGATTTATGAAAAAATAAAAAAGAGATCCGGTCAAAACGTACCGACTGTCACAAAATAATCTTGGCTCAGCATCTGCCGATGATCCGACGCTACAAAAAATCTAGGACTATCCGTGTCAAATCGAAACTGCGATTACTATCGGCTCGCCCTTTCTTGCGACGATTGCCCCGACAAGCCGCGCCTGCAGCCCGTACTTTTTCTTTCTAAGCGCAAGCGCTCTCTCCGTCTCGCCCTTTTCTGCAAACCTTGCGGTCCCTGAAACCCACTCGCCCTTCAGCTCGCCGCGGAATCCGCACGGCGCAATCCTGACATTCTGGTTGTTTTGGAGCCGCTTTACCTTGCCCGTCTCCTTTGTGGTGATCACATAGACTGTGTCGTTGTCCAAGACAAACCACACCGGCGTGCACACCGTCTTTCCGCTTTTTCGGTACGTTTCCAAATTGATGTACTTTTGATCTGCCAGATGAGACGTCTTGCCCATTGCATGGTGTGGTATTTCATGGTATATTCGATTTTGCAAATTGCGATCTAAAGATCCACGGTTTTTCTCAAAAACTTAAATAGAATCCGTTTTCAGAAGATCTCGATCGATTTGATTTCAGCAGATCCATGGAAGAATGCATTAAAACAACTTGACGATGCATGCGCCATTTTAAAACTAGACAAAAGCATGCGAGACTATCTTGCAGAGCCAAACAAAGTTCTCAAAGTAAAACTGCCGGTGAAGATGGACAACGGAAAGATCCGAGTGTTCACCGGATTTAGAAGCCAGCACAACAACGACAGGGGCCCGTACAAGGGAGGCATCCGCTACTTTGATCCTGAGGGAGGGGTCGACTATATGGAAAAGGAGGTAAAGGCGCTCTCGTCATGGATGACTTGGAAATGCGCAGTGGTGGACGTTCCGCTTGGCGGGGGAAAGGGCGGAATCTATGTCAACCCCAAAAAGGAAAAGCTAAGCGCAAACGAGCTTGCAGCGCTTACCAGAAGATTTGCATATGCTATTTCTGAGATAATCGGTCCAAAGAAGGACATTCCTGCGCCAGACGTGTACACTACCGGAAGGGAAATGGCGCAGATAATGGACGTTTACAGTAAACTACACGGAAGCGAATCCGACCCAGGTGTCATCACCGGCAAGCCGCTCTCAATCGGAGGCTCGCTCGCAAGAAACGTCGCAACCGGACTTGGGTGCGCGTACTGCATCAGGGAGGCGGCAAAGACAATCGGACTCAAGCTAAAGGGAGCAAGAGTGGTCGTGCAGGGGTTTGGAAACGCAGGAACTTTCACCGTGGAATACCTGGAAAAGATGGGCGCAAAGGTAATCGCAGTATCCGACTCAAGGGGCTCTATAACAAATCCAAAGGGGCTTGACTCCAAAAAAGTACTCGAGTTCAAAAACAAGACCGGCTCCGTGGTGGGATTTCCAGGCAGCAAAAAAATCAGCACCGAGGATCTGCTCACGACAAAGTGCGACATCCTGGTCCCGGCAGCGCTTGAAAACCAAATCACTGCAAACATTGCAAAGAAGATAAGCTGCAAAATAATTGCAGAGGCCGCAAACGGACCGACGATGCCTGACGCAGACCCAATCCTGTATGGTAAAAAAATACTAATGATTCCGGACATTTTGGCAAACTCTGGCGGGGTGTGCATCTCGTACCTGGAGTGGGTCCAAAACAACATGGGATACTATTGGTCGTTTGACGAGGTAGCAAAGAAGATGGAAGACCACATCACTCGAGGATTCCGCGACACTCTGGCATTGTCCAAAAAGCACAAAGTCGACATGAGGCGCGCAGCAATGGTCCTGGCAGTGAGCAGAGTCGTTGAGGCATTCAACGCAAAAGGCCTCTGGCCATAAAACCCTCTTTCGTTTTAATAATACCTAAAATTGCCCTAGATCATTCCCTGACTTGTGGCAAACAAGCACGCCGTAATCGTGGCAGTATCAATAGTTGTCATTATATCATCATTGGGATACTCGTCGCTGAACCTAGTATCCGCCAACAGTCTGCAGTTCAAGTGGGCAACAAAAAACTTTGACTTTACATCCATAATGTACGGCGGA
Source organism: Candidatus Nitrosotenuis sp. (assembly GCA_004322465.1). Taxonomy (GTDB): domain Archaea; phylum Thermoproteota; class Nitrososphaeria; order Nitrososphaerales; family Nitrosopumilaceae; genus Nitrosotenuis. Next base: position 2,526 of record SCVO01000058.1, on the reverse strand, counting down.
AACGTTCAGGCCTGCAACGACTCGGACTATCCTGCGAACTTTGCAAAATACACCTTTACCATGTTCTATGACTCTGAGCAGCTTGGCAAGTTCACCTCGTCCGGCGGAGCCCTTCCGCCCCATTCCAAGGGAACAATACCCGGCAAGTTCACCGCAGACAACAGGCAGGTTGCGCAAATATTTTTCTCGTTTTTGGATACTGAAATCAAGGGGACAGACGTCACCAGGGTGGACGCAAACAAGATGCACGTGAGCACCACACTGGACTATGCCGTAATCGGAATCATTCCGCTTTCCATAAAGCACGAGTACTCTGGACAGGAGTTCCTTGACATGATGAACCAGGACACCAAGTGTGGCTAAATGTCCAAAGTGCTGGTAATACAAAACGCAAGGCTTGAGGGGCCAGGAACACTTGGGGAGATGCTAAAGTCAGACGGGTTTGGCCTGGACGTTATTTTTGCAAAAAAGGAAAAGATTCCACCACTTGATCATTCCATGGTTCTGGTGCTTGGCGCGCCGGAGAGCGCAAACGACAGCCTGGAATACCTGAAAAACGAAATGGCCCTGATACGGGATGCTGCCGAAAAAAACATCCCGGTTCTTGGCATATGCCTCGGCTCGCAGCTGATGGCAAAGGCATTTGGCGCAAACGTCTATCTAGGACCTCTCAAGGAGATCGGATTCTACGACGACGTCCGGCTGGACAATTCCCCGAAGCTCTTTGAGGGAATCGACAGCCCGTTTACTGTGTTTCACTGGCACGGCGACACGTTTGACATTCCACACAACGCGACGCGCCTTGCATATTCCGGGCTGTACAACCAGGCGTTCCGGATTGGCTCGGCAGTAGGGCTGCAGTTCCACCTTGAGGTCACAAGGAACGACATCGTATCGTGGCTTGAGAGCACCCAAGAAGATCTATCCAAGGTGCCATACATCGATCCAAAAATGATCCTGGACGAAATGGAAAAAACCCTGCCGACTGTACAAAGCAACATGAAAATTTTTTACCGAAATTTCAAGTCGGCATTCGGGATTTGACGGTTATGTGTAATCTGAGACCTGAATAATGTTACCATTATTACCAATCCATGACCAACTTTGACACATCGACTCTGAGGATTACTAGTTCTTTCAGGTTCCCCCTCATCGCTTCACTTGCGTCACCTTGAGGATTGCAAAACCTATACAACCCCTTGTAAGCGATATTCATTGAGGCAATGACATCCCTGTCTTGCCATCGCTCACAATTACCGCACCATAAATCTCGACGTTTTTGCTTATCCACTTGGAGTGTCCCTCCGCATGCAGGACAGCGTGTGCTGGTGCATTTTGGGTCTATTTTACAAAATGGAATACCATTCCATGCTGCTTTGTATGAGGCCTGCCTTTCCAATTCGTAAAAAGACCACGAGTTTAATTTTCTCCTGAATCTGTTTCCCTGACCGTTTCCTTTTCTGTATAATTTTCTAATTCCTTTGATATCCTCAAATATTATTGCGGCCTTTTGTTTTCTGGCATAGTTTACAATTGATTTTGACATCCTATGGATTCTCTGCTTTACTCTGTTTGTCTGCCTTTTTCCAAGTTTGCCGTAGATTTTTTTCTGGATTCTGTGATCGTTTCGTGTACATGCAGATCTGATATGAGTATAGTTTTCCTTGATTTTGAGTATCTCAGATGTATTTACTTGGATTACTTTTTTATCATTCCCAAATGTGACGTTTCTCAGGTTCCTGTCAATCCCTATTGTAGATTCCACCTTGATTAGTTCCACATTCTTGGCAATTGATATTGACAGTGACTGTGGTGTTATGGTGAATGATCTTGACGTAATGGATTGATCGGATAAAATTTTGACGACATGTTCATTTAACAAAATGTTTGCAAACTCCCTGTTACGTATAGGAAATGTTAACAACATCCCATTGATTTTGAATCCATAACACGATACAAGATATGGCTTTTGTACATATGGTGATTTTGGATTTCTTCCTTTTTTGATGTCTTTTTTCATCTGGGCCAGCCTCCCGCATGCCTGAGAGATTGCAGTAAGCTTGTAGTACGACATGATGTTGTAATCCCGCAGCATGGGATATGCAAAACTCGACAGTTTTTTTAGCGTTGAACAGTTGTTTTCCAGTCCTGTCTTGATGCAATGATTCACCATCTGGCGGAATGTCTCCATCATGGGTAACATCTCTAAGTTGGGATCAAAGTTTTGCCGCACTGATTTGACAGGCAATGGCTGTGTGGTCGATTTTTGTATTAAAATAGTCTGTTGTGTAATATGTTAACCTTGGAATGACATTGGTTTAGATCTCGTAGATACACCGATCCTAAATCCGCCTAAACTCCAGTCAGTTAACCCAATAAAGAAATATCCAAAAAATTAACAGATCTATTTGACCAAAGTTTAATATATTGAATGTTGAGGGATTCGATCACATTATGAATTCAACAATAAAAATTTTTGAAGAGACGATAAAAACAGATCACAAAGTAATCACAGAAGAGACATCA
>SCVO01000006.1 GCA_004322465.1 Candidatus Nitrosotenuis sp. | reverse complement strand
TAAAAGCCAATGAAGGGATTTGAACCCTCGACCATCTGATTACAAATCAGATGCTCTGCCAGGCTGAGCTACATTGGCGTGATTTTTTAAGAAAAGCGAGGAGTTTAAAATGTTATCAGAGTGGATCTTTGCCAATCTTTAATAGTGCCACATCCAAAACTCGGTAAATGAAGTACATCCCTCCAAAGAAGCTCAAGGTGTTGATGGGGCTGTTCTTTGGAACCGGAATTTGGGGAATCATCTACGGACTCTGGATTCACCATCCGCCAATCCCGTATCTCACAGTTTTTGGCGTAATCAACCTGTCACTGGGCGGGCTGTGCGGATACCTGTTTCTCACCCAGGAACCAAGATCATCTAGTAAGGGTAAAAAATAACGCGGCGACCACCAGCACGTTTGTCATAAAGTGCATCGCATACGAGTGATTGACCCCTTTTTTGTCATAGATGTACTTGAACAGGAATCCTATCGGTATCAAAAGAAGCGCCATGTGGACCTTTATTCCCATCGCGATGTGCGTGAATGCCCAAACCAGAACCATCTTTTTTGACTTTCTAAAGTAGAGTTCCTCGGCGTGATTGATGTGGATGAACATGTATATCAAAAGGGGCACAAACGGAAGGACGCCCCAAAATCCGTCCTTTGCAAACGGGCCAAACGCAATGTTGTATCCAAGCCAGCTCCAGTTCAAGATGGGAATCTTTTCTACAATGGGATACGCAAATACAAAATACGCAATCATTATTCCAAACGGGATTGGCGCGTACACCATTGACTTTGCGCCCTTTGCCAGGTCAAACGCCCTCTGCTTTGTCTCCTTGATTAGGAGCAGCGACGTTGCAACCGTAAAGATGTAGTATCCTATGACAAACCCGTCTGAATGGACTATGCCGTCAAGTGTGAAGAGAAGGTTCTGCACAAAGTCGCTAGACATTAGTTAAATAATAATATGACACATCTTTTCTATGCGCGAAGGAGACGCGGCGCCGGACTTTGAGGTTGCCGCAAACAACGGGGACAAGGTCCGACTGTCTAGTTTCAAGGACAAGAAGAACGTGGTCCTGTGCTTTTATCCAAAGAATCATCTTTTCATGTGCCCCTCAAAAAAGGTCTTCAAGATGGCGCAAAGCGTCATATCTGCCTATGACGATATACTCAAAACCGACTCGGTCCTTTTTGCCATATCCGTTGATACGGTGGATGATCAGGCGTCGTTTGTCAAACAGTACGGAATTCCGTACCTGCACCTAAGCGACGTGTCAAAGGACGTGTCCAGAAAATATGCCGGACTAAACGTTGCGGGACTTGCAAAGCGCTCCACGTTCATCGTTGACAAAAACGGGACTGTCAGGAAAATTTTTCACGACATCGATGTCGAATCCCACGGCAAGCAAATAGCACAGGCGCTATCAGAGCTTTGATCAAAACCAGAATTATTAAAAAGTATAAATAATAAAAAACAATTTGAAAAAACTGCATTGCTAGATTTAGTTGCAAAAAAATTATTCCTGACAAAGGGCAAGGGCGTCCACGAAGACAGGCTGACAAGTTTTGAATACGCGCTGCGGGATGCCGGAATTTCCGGTACTAACATCGTTCTGATTTCAAGCATATTTCCACCTGGGGCAAAGCTGGTCTCAAAAAAAGAAGGACTGAACCTCATAAAGCCAGGCCAGGTGCTGTTTACGATTTATTCGCGAAACCAGACAAACGAGCCGCACCGACTCATATCTGCGTCAGTCGGGATTGCCCAGCCGTCTGATAAGAAAAGGTACGGGTACCTCTCAGAGTACGAGGCATTTGGGCAAAACGAAAAGAAGGCAGGCGATTATGCGGAAGACATTGCGGCACAGATGCTTGCGTCATCGCTTGGAATCCAGTTTGATATTGACAAAAGCTGGGATGAAAAAAGACAGCAGTGGAAGATCTCAGGACAGATATACAAGTCAATGAACATAACGCAGACTGCCATCGGCGACGCAAAGGGCAGGTGGACAACTGTCTTTGCAGCGGCAGTGCTTATTCTCTAATTCTTTCTGAATCCCTTTAGATAGTATATCGCGGCACCTGCTGCTGCGACCCCGATTCCTATGAGGATGTATATCTCGTTAGATCCTGGCAAACTCACACTTGGGGTGTTGTCGCCAAGCGTCATGATCAAATCCTGTCGCTTTACTGAAAAGTCCTCGCCGAAAAGGTACATTGCCTCTATTCTTTTTCCAGACTCTGAATTGAAGAACCATCCGCTCTTGGTAATGTCTGCAGGAACCGTCTGGTTGTTTTTCACCACTGCGTCTATTACGTGAGTGTTGGTGTGAATCTTCGTAGTGTCATCTGTCGGAAGGACTACAACATGTATTAGCGAGTTTAGCGGGAAGAATCCTCCTGAGAAATAACTGGATTTTTTTATTTCGTCTACTTTGAAAAGCTTGAGCGGGTCTATCTCCTTTGTCTCTCTTGCGGCATGTGGGTATTTTTCAGACACCTTTAGTTGCATGATGGAATCTTTCTCTCTTGGAAGGATGGTGAAGCTCATCTTTGAGCTGTCGTCTCTTGCTATTTCTTTTGCTACGTCGTAAAATCCGCCCATGTTTCGAATCTGCTGCGGTATGAGAATCGTGGAAATGTTGTTGAACATGTAGTCGGTGCTTTCCATCTGCGCCGTGTACACTGCAGAAACCGTGCCTGCTCCGGATACCTGTCCGGATGTGTCAAGTGCCCTGTTTGAGGAATCCTCGTAATGGATGAAGACTGAGTGGAATTTTGCGTTTAGGTTGAGTGCCTTGTTGATGTCGTCGATAAACAAGTCGCCTGTTTTTCTTGCATTGTCCTGGGCTTCCTTGATTCCTCCCTGGCCCTCAGTTCTCTTGGTGTTTATCATGATGCAAATCTGGTCTTGTACACCGAGCACGCACTGGTTTTCGTTTGTGACTATGATGCCGACGACAGCCGTGTTGTTTCTTATCTTTGCGTCAAGCTCCGGGGGTATCTGAAATTCCTTGATGCTTGTTGTCTGGAGAGAAATCGACGCCGTGACGTTGTTTGATAGTTTTTGGTCCACAACCACCTGAGCTATTTCGTGATATGTCGCAAGGCGCGCTTGCTCTGCAAAGACATTGCCTGCGGAATATGTGATGACAAAAATTAGCAAAAGTGACAGAACGACCTTATACATAGCCACAGGCGCTCTCGCTTTCAGTATTAAGTTTACTGTGAATTCGTCATTTATTTTTCTAGATCTGTGCAAAATCAAAGGTTTAAATTATTTGGAATGGGTCCAGTCATTAAGACATCGAATTCAAACCGAAGGGGGACAAGCCAGCAGCCCGTGCGTAAAGGCTGCTGGCCCCATTTTCAATTAATCTAATGAAGTCAGTTCCTTTACCTGAGTCTTTACATAATCAAAGCCGTCTTGCCAGAATCTCGAAGACGAAATGTCAATCCCATATTCGCTGAGCAACGTTTCCGGTTTTTTTGATCCTCCGGCTGCTAGGATCTCAATGTATGTTTTCTCAAAGTCACGCCCTTCCTTTTTGTATCTTTGGAACAATGACAGGGATAAGAGGTTCCCAAACGAATACGCGTAGCAGTAAAACGGGGTGTGGAAAAAGTGCGGAATGCAGCTCCACTCTATTCCAAAATCATCTGATATGTCTATTGAGTTCCCAAACTGGGTCTTGAGATTGGCAGAATACGTCTTTGACAATTCATCCACCGTTGTACCGTCTGCAATTTGCTTGTGTGCAGACATTTCAAATATTGTAAAGAACGCCTGCCTCATTATTGTTGCATAGAGGTCGTCTATCTTCTCTGACAGCACGATTATTTTTTCACTGTCATTCATCTGGTCTGATATGTTGTCGTATAGCAGCAGCTCTGAAAACGTGGACGCTGTTTCTGCAAGCGGCAACGGCGCCTCGGATACCAGTATTGACTGGCCAGATGCTGCCTGGCTGTGAACTGCGTGCCCCAACTCGTGTGCAAGTGTGAAGACGTCGCGCGCGCGTCCCGTGTAGTTTACAAGAACATATGGCGTGATCTTTGGGTTTATGGTGCTGCAAAACGCCCCGTCTCTTTTTCCAAGCCTGACCTCCGAATCAATGTGACTTTCTTTGAACACTCTGTCTGCGTACTGGGAGAGTTTGGGGCTGAACTTGTCCAGTGAACTCAAAACCAGTTTGGTTGCGTTTTCGTAGGAGTATCTTTTCTCCTTGATGTTTTTCGTACTTGGCGCATACAGGTCGTACCGCCTCAGTTTCTTTAGTCCTAGCATCTTTGCCTTGTACGCAAAAAACTTGTAAAACACATCAGAATTTTTCTTGCAAACGTCAAGCAGGCTGTTGATTGTTTTATCGTCCACGTCGTTTCCTATGTTTCGAATGGAAATGGGCGATGAGTATCCCCTGATTTCGATTCCCTCATCCTTCCAGTTTAGTGTTAGATTCTGGTAAATTTCTCCAAGAACGCCCTTGTTGCTCGTGTATTTTGTAAGCAGGGTCTTGTATGCAAGCTCCCTCGTCTTTGCGTTGCTGCTCCTCACTAGGACTGTCAGCTCCTCGCGCGTCATTCTTTTCTTTTTGCCGTTTACCGGCACGATGTACTCAAAGGCGTTTGTTATCTTGTCGTATAGTTTCACAAGCGCAGTGGAGCCTGTGACGTCAAGCGTGTTGATTATTTTTTCCTCCGGCTCTGACAGCGAGTATTTTGCCAAGAGCCTTTTGTGCCTTAGGTATTCTCTGAGATTTCCGCTGTCCTTCATTAGGCGCACTGCGTTTTTCTCGTCAATCTTTCTTTTCCACCACAAGTCAAAGAACAGGGTCTTGTTGTCTATCTCTGAGCCAAGCTTTGCCATTTTTGTGACAAGCGACGTTGCCTCGTCCGACTGGGTGTCTGATGCGTACAGCAGCGACGCATAGCCTCCTATGACGCTTGCGTCTTCCGATATGTCCTCTATGTTTTTTATTATTCCAAGAAAGTTTCTTGATGACATGTTTGGGTTTAGCGATTTTTTTAATTTCTCAAATTTCTTTACCTTGCTTTCCAAAAGCGAGATCTGCCTTGCGAACTTGGGGCTCTTGTGATCGGACACTAGATCCGAGAGTTTCCATTTTTTCTGCGCGTACACTGGCTCTTTCTTGCTTTTTCCACTATATGACTTAATTCTAACGCCTAAATAGTGCCGAGTATTTTTCCCAAATTGGACCGGTTGTCTAGTGGTTAGGATGACGCACTCACACTGCGTATGGATGAAAATCCCGCAAAGGTCATGGGTTCAAATCCCATTCGGTCCACTTCTATAATCTTCTTTTTAACGGTCCAGCACACCTAGGAATATGAAATGAAGGTTCGAAAGAAGGACTTGCAAATCATCAGAGAAGATCCAATCGAGTCATTCTATCAGGGAATAAAATCATCTGCTACAAAAGACAAATACACCAGAACTCTACGACGAACCCTTTGTGATATTTTTGAAGATGTCCTGTCAAAAGTTTTCGATCATCATTTTCCAGTTTTCGTGCGTTGATCTTTTCAGATGTCTCTGTCTATGATGAAAAGCGGGAATGCTGGGGTGAGAGTAAAAAAATCAAATTTGACTCATGCGTGGTATCTCAATGTCTGCAAACTACCTCTGCAGATTTTGAGCCGCTGTATAGTGACAGCATCGCATCAAGATCACACTCGGAAATGAAGGCACGGTTGGAATAAAACGTCGGATACATCAAGTCTTCCTCGGCAGTGGAATGGGCAAGCCCCATTGCATGCCCGAACTCGTGTCGGATTACTGCCGCAAGTTCCTCATTATTGAGACTTTCAACATCAAAGACAGTGATGAAAGACTTTAAAATTTGGTTTGCACCATCGTCGGCAATAGTTCTTGTGAATGCATAAGTGCCATCAGCCTCTTTTGCAGTAGATAAAATTATGATGACATCGCCTATTGATTTTTCTGACGTCGTTACCACAAAATTTGTAGGGATGTTGAACTCAGTTTTTTGTTCGGCGATGCTTTTCAGAGCCCCTCTCCAGCCTTCGTAGTATGTTGATTTTTCGCTTGGCGATTCTTTATTTAAAAACACGTTTTTCAACGCTAGTGTTTTTTCAGAAACGATTGCTTCCTTGATTGCATTAATCCTTTCATCGGGCAAGTCTGGCGAGTTTATTATGGTTACCTGTAACGGCACGTCCTTTGGAATGTGCCATGTGACCCATATCTTGATTGTATCTCCTTTCAGGTTTTCAACTATGAATCGCCCTGAAGACAGTATCTGCTGCGTTGGACGTTCTATGAAATTCAAAGAAGAATAGGCAACCAAAACTCCTGCCAGCACCACTATGCCTAAAACTATGATTATCGAATTCTTTTTATTTTTTGTTTCAAGATTCTGAATCTGTCTTTCAATGGAAGCAATCTTGTCCTGTGCCGATGAAGTTTTTCCAGACAACACCTGCTCTGATTTTGATTTCGACGATATCCTTTTTTTCAAAAAAAACAATCCCAATGCGATAGGAATTGGTACGAAAAACAAACTGGCATATGTCATGGGGATGATCTTTTCTTCATTGGAACTAAATGAAAACTTGAAAGAGAACAAAAGTGAAATTATTATTAGCGCAATACCGACAATTGCCCCCGTTGTTAGAAGAATGCGATGTTTCATGAGTGTTTTACTTTCCTAAAATCAGCATCCGTTCCTTTTAATAGGTTATTAAAAATACCGCGTGCCTCTCTGCGATCGGTTGCAAGTGAATAAAAAACAAAAAGTTTTCTGAGTGTTTTTTCTTTGGTTTTAATCATCGGGTTGGAGGTGTGATGACAAAAAACAAAGTGACGGGAACGCGCAACACGTTTCGTGCCAATTTGGTGATTTTCCCTTTCGGCAAAATTGATGACGATGATTATTACTAACATCGAAATTAATGGGAGGATTGGAATGTTGCTGTGCCTGAGCAATACGGAAGCATCACTCGAATTTTGGTTCATAAACACTCTTGAGAACGTGATTCCAATCGATATTAATGGCAGTTAAAATTATCATTTCTGATAACCTTAAGGATTATTCATCGTGTGAAAATCGCCATTTATGACGACCTCATCTTGTGGGTGTAGTTAAGGTCACATGGTTCGGATGTGGCTATGGGGGGAATCGTTTCTTCTCAATAGTGATATTTGCCTCTGAATTCTAATACCCAAAAGCTCAGTTACTGTTAATGGAATTTGATTCAAAGTCAGTTGATGCTAACTCAAAACAATTTGCTAAGGGATTACGTGACAAATGGGTGCTGGTATTGTGCCTTACCGCAATTGGCACGATAGTTTTTGTAAGCTATTTCTACGGACCACAAATTACAAGTCATGCCCTTACGACCACTTCGATAGTAGCGTCCGGATTTTTTGCTGCATTAACGCTTAACCTCATCCCAAAGTCGAAAAACAAGCAGGATACGGTAATCACAAGTCTATTTGGATGTTTTGGGGCACTTTGGTTTTTATCGGAACTGATTAGGGCATATACAGAAGAAATCTTACAAATAAAACGATATCCGTCATGGTCAGATCCGTTTTGGCTTGCAGGGGAAGTTGCTTTGTTTGTTTATTTGATTATTGTTCTGAAACCTGCACGAGAATTCATATCAAAGAAGATTTTAGTTTTATCTTCGCTACTCTCGACCTCACTTTTAACGCCGTCGATAATTGCAATCTTTCAAACCGGGGATGTCGTAAATTTCAGCGTCCTCTTATCATTTCTGTATACAATCATCGACTCAATACTGCTTGTCCCTCTAGTTATGGGGGTGGTAATTTATCAGAAATTAGAAAAGAATTATTTCTGGATATTGACAGCAGCAATAATACTTAATGTCGCAACGGACACTGTATTCTTATTTTCACAGATAACAAATTTTTATTATGCCGGACATCCGTTGCGATTGGGATATGGCGTGGCATACGCCATAATGGCTTACGGGGCTCATAAACAGAATCAAGTTATGAAAAAAAACCCACTTCCAATTATTGAACAGATCAGGTTAACTATTCCAAAGGATGAGTCTGCGAAAAGCCTCTTTGTGGCTCCTCTCATAATTGCAACAGCGGTGACCATTTTTTCCCTATCTATTCTCCAAATTTACCCGTTAGAACGCCTGTCTGCAAGAGAAATCACCATAATTTCGCCCATTCTTTATGGCAGTATCATCACTGTCCTCATTCTCTGCGCTGGAATTGTCATAATTGGAAAAAAATCCACGACTTTAAAATCGAAAATGAGAATGCTGCAATCAGCGCAGACGGTGCAGCCCATAGAAGAAACAATGAAAGAACCTCGCAAATACAAAGAAATCGAACTAGAAAAAATACTGGCTAGTGAAACCCTTGTTCTTATGCAGAAAAAACTTAACAATATCGAAAAAACCGGCAAGAATACCACCTACGCGGTTTTGTTGGTAAGCTTAGTAGTTGCAGGCATATTCTCTTTTTACATGTATGGTGAATTGTTTCAACCAAGTGCGGCGTTGACTCCGGGAAGATTTATCATTGAAAACTTGAAAGGCCAACCAATTAACACGTGGGCCGCGTGGTATGTGCCGAAGGAATCCGTGCTTCATGTTAGCATAGTTAATTCTAATTTGTTACCGAAGGAAAAAATTAACGTAATAAGAAATGCAATCCTCTCCGAGGAAACGATCGAGACATCAAAGTCTGCCCTTGTGGGAACTTCTGCAATAAAGCACGTTGATTATGTAGGCTGGAAAGGCGCGTTAAAAAAGACGAGCGAGAATGAAACTTCCTGGTACATTCCAAAGGATTTTGAAATCGAGGAATCAGACAAGCCAGTTGGAAAGATACTGATAATTCTATCGAAATCTTCTCAAGAGTCAGGTGCTTTGGCTGTTACAAGATCAATTGCAGACGAAAATAATCATCAGATTCTCAAATCATTTGTAACAATATATGATGTCGAAAATCTCAATGACAAAGAACTATCTTCCATCGTCAGGCATGAGTTTGGCCATGCGCTTGGATTGCCAGAATCTAACAAAGAAGACGCCTACCACAAAATTGAGCAAGCGACATCATACATATCAGAATGTGAAATAGGAGGCATAATCTCATTATATGACGAACAGAATCCAGCCTCAGTTTGCGAGTGATGCCGCAACTGGGGTTTTTTCATTTATTAAATAATCTGTAATGTCTTGCCTGTATCATTTCCATACCTGATATTCTTGATTATTCTTAATAATTGATTTTCATGTTGGAATTTTGGAATAAAAATGGTCGGAAATTCTCTATGCTGTCTTTTAAAAAGTTCTGGAGGAGAATATTGTGAAGATTAGAAATAGCATGCTGATAATAATCATAATAGTTTGTGTACAAGTAGGATTTGTAGGTTATTTCACCCTGGCCTCTTTGACGAAATTACAGGAATCAACTCATCAGATAGGTGATCGTACCATACCCTCACTGGCAGCACTGAATGAAATGAAATTCTCTGTCCTGAGGGTTGTTTCATCAACCAATGAATATTTGCTAGTTTCCGGTCAATCCGAGACAGCGGACGAGCTCAGCCTTATTGCGGAGGGAAAAAAAGAATACAATGATGCGTTTGGCACATACCAGTCTTTGGCGTACGTGTATTTTCCGGATGAAATTGGATTGGCAAAGAACATTCAAGAAAAAACAAACAGCCTTTTCAGCATCTCTGACGAAATTATAAAATCAGAAAAAACACTCACCCAACCCGACCTTCAAGCCCTTCGCAAGGAGCTTGAAGAAAAAGAAGGCGATGCACTTGAGGCGATTCAAGTTGCCCTGAAAAGCGAACGTAGCGAACTTTCAGAAGCAAATGAAAACTTGACTGATAGATACAACAGTATTTTTTACATGAATACGGTTATGGTTGTAGCAATCATATCATTTACGACAGCGTCCGGCGTGCTCTTTTCAAAATCCGTATCTGGGAAAATTGATGGACTTATTGCAGAATTAGGGAAAATAAAAAAAGACCAGGACAAGTCAAGTTAGCTTCTTGTCTCTGAATGCTGGCATCGTCAGATGGATGGGTATCATTTTGAAGTAATTGGGACCGTATCTGTCGTGATTTATTATTCGCCGATCTTTTTTACAAAATCTGTAATCATCGAATCGTCAAAACTCACTGCCTTTTGTTCGACCATCGATCTTACTTTTTGCCAATCTGATTTGCTCATTTTCTTGGTGTGCATTAAGCCGCCGGTCACAAGCATGTTCAAAACCATGGATATGCTCCAGGATTGATCTGTTTTTTCGATTAACCGCGCTTGAATCTTACGTACCTTTGTCTCGATTTCCTTCTCTAATGTGATGCTTTTCTTGCTCTTTGGCACCTTTGGTGAGTCCTTACCTGCCATGGTTTGATTGTGAAATTCTATCTTAAAAACCCCCTCTGCCAAAACCGGAAATGACGGATTACGGATATTCGCACCTTAGTTCCATAGGGAACTTTTCTGAACGCGTGCCAAACTAGTGGCAAGAGTAAACTTGTAGAGAAGCAATTGATGGTTTTCAGTCATGGCAATTATTACAATGCATCTTCTCAGAACTAAAACAAAACTTGGAAATGTCTCTCCACCATACAAAGAAAAACAATTTTTGTTTTGCAAAATTTGCCGTTTTGTTTTCATGTGTTGATGCGATCCTTTGGAAACCAAAAATTGTTTCCAAAAATGGAAATGTTCTCTTGTAACATTACCATGTTCTGAATAAGACGCGTTTGATGTTTTACTAGATTACAAATCTATAGAACTTTCTAACTGTGTGCTTAATAGACGAAATCACTATCTAGGATTTGGACGCGATTTGGTCGTGACTTGTGCGATATGGCAGGTGTTACTCAACATCAGCAAATACTAGTTGTGGTGGACGAGTCCAACACCGCATACTCAATCAAATCAATACTGGAGGAAAATCATTTCAAAACCGACGTGTTCACGGATCCTTTTCTGGCATTGAGCGAATTTCAAAAGAACCCAGATAATTACCGCCTTCTGATTTACGATTCGACTACAAAAAGCATGACTGCGTTTGAATTTATCAAAAAAACAAGACTGGAAAACAGAGGCATCAAAATTCTGCTGATCACTACGATTAGAATAACCTTGGCGGAATTCCGCAAGGTCTTGCCGTCAATCCATATTGATGGGTTCATGGGGAAACAGTCGTTTGCAGACGAAATCATTCCACTAGTCAACGAGGCGTTTAAATCCCACGCATCATAATCTACGTGCCGAACCTAAAGCCGCCAATGGACATCCCGCTTCCCTGGGTCTCACTTGTGTGTTTGACGCCGAGAAGATCTATGAGTTCCTTGAGGTTCTTTGTCTGCAAGTATATTGTGGCGGGCCCGACGATTTCAGTGACCAGCCCCTCTCCGCCAAGAATTGTGTTCTTCAATCCCCCAAATTTCGTCACTCTGTACTCTGAGTTCTGGCTTAGCGCAACAAGATGATAGTTGTCAAGGATCATTTTCTCTCCGCCTGCAATCTGTTTTTTTATTATGCTTCCATATGCATTGCAGAACACCTTTCCGCTTCCCGTGACCTTTAGCATGAAAATCTCGCTCCCGAAAATTCCCTTTGTGAATCCCTGCCATTTTGTGTCTATGTCGACTCCTGGGGTGGATGCGATGTATGAGCCTGATTGCACTATGAATCCATTGTCGCTGTCTATTGGAATTTCTACTATGTCTCCTACCGGGGGGCCTGTCAGCCCCAAAACGCAACCATCCTCGCCTGCAACATAGTCGTTGACAAAAAACGACTCGTTTCCCAAAAGCGAAACCTTTACCGTCTTTAGAAAGCCCCCTCGCATTCTAGTCTTGATTTCGATGTTCCCCTTCATGAATACAAGTGCACCTGCCTCTGCCGTGATGCTTTCCCCCTTGCCCATGTGGACTTCGAGTATGCTCATGGGGTTGTTTAGAATCTGAAACTGCACAAACGAAAAAGGAAATATTTGCTAAAAAACCATTCTATTCTTCCATTCTGCTTTTGGCGGTTTGCCAAGTCCGTGCTATTTTATATTGCTGCAAAACGTAGCAAACCCATGTGCCAGCATGATAACATGCGTCTGCAAAGACGTGGGAACAAAAGGCTCACCATGGAAAAAAACGACGATCCGCTTGAGGCTAATTTTAAGACATCAATGCTGTTTACAAAATCCATGAAATCGTTATCGGCCGAAGATGAATGCAGATAGCAATGCTGCACATGTCTGTATGTTTTTTACAAACACTAGCTAATACACGCAACATAAAACTAACAAGTGTAATTTGAAAAGCCTCTCAAAAAGCCAGGAACCAAACAAAGGCACACTGACAGAGTTTGAAGGAGTCGCGCGCCTGTCTGACGCTGACCATTTGACCATTAATGAGGTGGGGCGGGCTACGATGGCTGGTTCTGCGCAGGAGTGGCAAAAAATAAAGGACTTGCTTGAACAAAAGGCGACGTCCGCAATAGAGCCATATGTGCTGGCAATCTTGGAAGAAAACAAAGCGAGCCCTGGCTTGCAGCGTCAAACACTTGAACAAACACGCTCCATTCTGGAAAAAATCGCCTCCCCGATGTCTGCTCAAACAACTTGTTATTTTCGTGCGGGCAAGGCATACTTGAGAATTAGCCATGAGATGGGGGATATTGGCAATTTGTTTTTCAAGTCTTTGTTTTGCAACATTCTAAAAGATTTTGGAGGGCACTATCATATTCAAACTCAAGAGAACACCATCTGCGCGATATGCCGAATCTAAACTCGACAGCAAATGACAAAACCTGTCTCTGTTGCCAAACGCAGTAGGTTTGCAATTCTAGTTTTTTGTTGCCTGTTATCTGGAAAACAACCTTTTGTCGTTATATGACATCTTGTTTGTTTAAAGCAATCATACAAAGGATTCTAATGGAAAGTACCAAGTATACTCGTGCAAGTATCTGAAACAATCCAGGGAAAAAAATTTACTTTAGAAGAAGTGGTTGAGTTTACAGATCTTATTGCAGAAAAACTGGACAATGCAATTGACAAAGTAGATAACATTAATCATAAAACGCACGTGCTCTCAGTCAATGCGTCAATTGAGGCTGCACGGGCAGGAACCTTTGGAAGGCCTTTTGGAATAGTTGCTGCAAACATGAGCGAGTTATCCGATGAGACAATAAAGATTACTGAGCGAATGCGAAAGGACACAAAGGAAATACTGGAAGTTGGCACCCTGATCAAATCCCAATCAAAGGAATATCGGGGAAACAGGCTGTCTGATCTGGCTTTGGTCAACATTGATCTAATCGATCGTAACCTGTATGAGAGGACTGCAGACGTGAGGTGGTGGGCAACTGATGGCAACGTAGTTGACGCATTAACGAAAAAAACCAAAGACGTGTACGAATCCACATCGCAACGCCTCAACGTCATACTGCAAGCTTACACCGTTTACTATGACTTGGTGCTAGCCGATGTGGATGGAAACATCGTAGTGAACGGAAATAAGGAAAAATATTCCTCAGTAAACACCAACGTCGCAAACACGAAATGGTTCACAAGCGCAATGAGGACAAAAAGTGGCAGTGAGTTTGGATTTCAATCTGTGTCACGATCTCCGCTAGTGAACAATGATCTCGCAATAGTGTATTCTGCGGCCGTTCGTGAAAACGGTGACACAAAAGGCAAGATAATCGGAGTCCTGGGGGTAATTTTCAAGTGGGAATCCCTCTCTCAGACAATAATTAATCACACCCCAATAGACGCAGATGAAAAAAATCACACTAGGATTTGCATTGTTGACGGTGACGGGCTGATACTGGCCGACTCTGATGGCAAAATGCTAAAAGAAACGCTACAGTTTGACAAAAAAACAAGTCTTTTTGGCGAAAAAAAGAATTACATGTTTACTGAATATGCCGGCACGCAATGCTGCATTGGCCATGCGCTTTCTCCTGGATTTGAGAATTATTCGACTGGCTGGCATTCTGTAATACTGCAAAAACTAGTTAATCACAGCAAAAAGTCAAAACCATAAATCTCTGCATTAATCGCACTCAAGCATCATTGCGTAAAATGGAGCACCATAGATCTTGAGCCCAGATATGAACAATCTTTCGTTTAAAATGACACCGTGTTAATAAAATGCCATGCCGTATCATACGGTGTGACTGACGAACTGTTTCTGCAAGAAATACAGGCGATCATGGATGACGCCCCAGAATTGTTTGAGGCTTTAAGACAAGATAGATTCGCCTAGGTAATCCTGATGCGTAATAAATTCTCGATTTCATCATGCGCAATCCGTCTCTCATTTTCAAATCTGAGCATTGTTTTTTCCAATAAATCAAACATCTCTTTTTATTGTATCTTATCGCCATAGAAAAACGAAAATCCACTATTACGAATAAGTAAAATTCCAACTGCTAACTCTGTACTGCCATTCCTTATGTCCTACATGCAACCACATCCACTCTCTGCTCATATTCAACTAATTTTCTTACAATAATGGGCTTCACAAGATTTGAATGATCTCATGTATTTGATTGAATCCAATTTGCCAACCAATCGTTCACTACTAGAATTGATGTCTTTAGAACAAGATAAATGTAAGAGCGACATTACTAACATATGACCATATTCAGTATTCTTACTATTATGGAAAGTGAATAACAACGACTGATGATAATTTTGTTGATGATTTTATTGAACCTTTCATTAAAGACAAAAATCTGAAAGAACAAGAACGAATTGAAGCTGAAAATCTGAAAGAACAAGAACGAATTGAATCTGAAAATCTAATAAAATCAGATCTTATTGAATCTGACAATCTAATAAAAGAAGATCTTACTAAATCCAAAAATCTCGTAACGAGTGGACGAATTGAATCTGAAAATCTATTGAATTCTGCCTTGGCTGAATCTCTAAATTTGATAGATAATGCCGTATGTGACTCTGAGAGTTTAATAAATAAAATAGCGGTAGAAAACAATAATCTTAAAAATAGTGCCCAAACTGAAATTGAAAATTTGGGAGAAAGTGCAAAAGTTGAATCTGAAAATCTAAAAAGACTCGCAAATATTGCCTCGGTTAATATTAAAAATATTGAAAAAATAGAATTGGATAATGCTCAACATTATGCAGAGGTTGTATCTGAAAATCTACAAAGAACTACTGTAATTAAAGCAGAAAATCTAAAAGAATCTGCTAAAGTTTCAGCAGAAAATCTAAGACGAAGTGCACAAATGCACTCTTCAAATCTAAAAGAATCTGCTAAAGTTTCAGCAGAAAATCTAAGACGAAGTGCACAAAAAGAATCTGAAAATCTAAAACAAACTGCACATATCGTCACTCTCAATTTAATGGCAAGAACAAATATCGTAGTTGAACATATGAAAAAAACTGCAAATGATGCATCTGACAAGTTAAGAGAAAGTGCAAATGTTTATTCTGGAAGTACCGCAAAAAACACATATCGCTCAATTGAACATCTGAAAAGTACAATATTTCTCAAAAAATTACAGTTACAAAATAAAAAACAAGTAATTCTACTCGTAACTGTGATGATTGTTGTTTTGATAGGTGGCGGCATTTTTTATCTAAATCCTTCTGGAGTTTCTAATAGGGAGTATTCGGGATCTCTATCTCATCCTCTTTCAACAAATTATCTGATCCAAAACCTGCGAGGGGATGTTGTAGACACGTGGATATCTTGGAAAACCCCACCGGACATGCCGTTTCACATACACGTCCTGAATTCCAAATATGCTACAAAGGAAAGACTGGACGCAATACTGGATGTGATCATGTCTGGACAAAAAATTGAATTGGATGACTCTGTAACGCATAAAGGCACAAAAGGAACAAACTCTACTTACTATGTTGGTTGGTATGGTGCTCTAAACAGCATCACAACTGACACAAAATTCAACATTATCAAAAACCTTCACTTTGACATAGATGAGGGAACTGCTACTGGCAATATTGAAATCGAACTCACGGATTTATCAAATCCTGACGGTTATTCAGGATATACAAAGTCAATAGTGGATGAAGAAAACCATCAGATACTAAAGTCTACGATTACAGTATACGACATTAACGATCTTAGTACTGAAGATCTAAAGACACTTGTGAGACATGAACTTGGGCATGGATTTGGATTGGCGCATTCTACTGCTCCTGAAGATATGATGGCTCCAGTAATCACAACTAGTTACCCGTACATCTCAGAATGTGATCTAAGCGCAATATCTTATCTGTATGATGGAGGGGAATCAAGTAAGGTAATCTGCAAGAAATAGTCATGATTTCTATGACATGTTCGACAACGAATCATACAAGACTAAACCCAATTGTCATTCCTAAAACTCTTTTTTCATTCCATCGTGTATGTCAGAATTTTTTTAAACATAGCTGAGTAGTTAATTCAGTCCTTCCTTACAGATATGCAAACTCACACCACTATGTCCGTAGATTTACTACATCTAATATTAGATCATCTGAGGATTTAAAGTAATACACTGACAATGAATAACTTATGCGTATTTTCATATCATTATCGATTCTGTTTTAGAATAAACTATTTTGAATCCTAGGATTGACTGTAATGTATATTATGCCTAATTCTTGTCTTTGAATTAAAGCATGAATGATGTCTATGCGTTATGGGTAGTATTTTCGCTGTTTGTCGGCGTCTCACTTGCCATTGACCTTGGGGCGTTCTCAAGGTTTCGACCGAAAAAGAAAGAAGATCCAAACAAAACTAATGCCCCAACTATTCGGGCTGCGCTAATCTGGACAATAGTGTGGATTTCACTTTCAGGAATCTTTGCCGGAATAATTTATGTCGACATGGGAAACCAAAAGCTAACTGAATTCGTTACTGGATATGCTCTTGAAAAATCGCTCAGCGTAGACAACATGTTTGTGTTTTTGCTGATATTTTCGTCGCTTAACATTCCCCACAAGTTCCAGCACCGGGTTCTTTCCATGGGAATCCTTGGTGCAATAGCGATGAGGGTTCCGTTAATTCTGGTTGGCGTGACGCTTCTTGAGCGATTTCACTGGATGATCTATATTTTTGGAGGATTTTTGATTTTCACCGCGATAAGGATGCTGGTCCAAAGAAAGGAAAAGAAAATCGAAATTGAAAAAAACATCGCCATTCGCGTACTGAAAAAATTCATACCAATCGACTTTGAGCTAAAAGACACCAAGTTTTTTGTAAGAAAGAACACCGTACTGTACGCCACGACCCTCATTGTCGCACTCGTGATAATAGAATTCACAGACCTGTTGTTTGCGCTCGACTCAATACCTGCAGTATTGGCAATAACGACCGATCCTTTCATCGTTATAACGTCCAACATATTTGCGATTTTGGGCCTCCGCAGTCTGTACTTCCTGCTTGCCGGCGTGATGGAAAAATTCTACTATCTAAAGCCGGGACTGATTGCAATTCTGATGTTTATTGGAATCAAGATGGTAGTGTCCGAGATGATTGAAATCTCAACTACTGTGTCATTGGGTGTGGTGCTTGGAATACTTGGCATTGTACTTGCCATGTCATTTGTCAGGGCACGAAAGCACACTGCCTGATTTGTATTATGTGTGGTAAAATATCAAAAAGCACAGACTACTTTTTGGCGCCAAGCGTTCTATTCTTTAGTCTGAGATAGCTGCCATGACATTTGCGACATCTTGTTGCCGCCATTGAATTCCTTCCGCCGCAGTTTAGACAAACCTTCATGTGTAGACGTGCTGCCTGAGCAATTCGTTTCTTTTCTGGGTCTGTGATTGGCATCTTTCTTAAATCTCCTTTTTTGTCCTTTTTAGTCTTTGGTTTTCTCCAACTTGCCTGCCAATAGTATGGCTACTTCGTTTGGCCTTTTGGCAACTGGGATGTTTGCCATGTTGAACATGGAAACTTTTGATTCTGCAGAGCCGTAGGTTCCCATGACTATCGCACCGGCATGGCCCATTCTCTTTTCTTTTGGAGCTCGCCTTCCTGCAATGTATGCGACAATTGGTTTTTTGAATTTGATATCCATGATGTGCTGGGCAACTATTTCTTCGGCGTCACCGCCTATCTCTCCAACTATTACCATTCCTTCTATGGATGGATCGTCTTTTACCATGTCAAACGCGTCAATCAGTCTTGTGCCGTTCACCGGGTCTCCTCCAATTCCTATGGTTATGGTCTGTCCGAATCCTGCCTTTGTTAGCGTGTTTGAAATCTCGTAAAGGAGCGTGCCGCTTTTAGAAAGAACCACTATGTTTCCTGGCTTGAACGGGCTTGCAGGCATTATTCCAATTTTGATCAGTCCTGGTATCATGACTCCTGGTGTGTTTGGGCCTATGATTATTGCGTCTTTTTTCTTTGCCAGCTCAATTACCTGCATCGTGTCAATCACTGGCACATGCTCCGGTATTGAAACTAGGAGCTTTATTCCTGCTTCCAGTGCCTCAGTTGCCGCACCCAAAAAGAATTTTGCCGGAACAAACACAATTGAAACTTTGGCGCCAGTCGCATCCACTGCCTCCTTTACCGTATTGTATATTGGAACCTTGCCTTCGAACTTTTGTCCGCCTTTTCCTGGTGTGACTCCTGCCGCAATGTTTGTGCCGTAGTCAAGCATTTGCTTTGCGTGAAGCGAGCCAAACGTGCCGGTGATCCCCTGGACTATTACTGGAACCTTCTGCCAGTTCCCGTCCGCGTCTTTTTTGCCCCTTAGGAGCTCATAAATGTTAGCCACGCTTGCTTACCTCCATCACCACTCCGTTTATCGCGTCTTCTACGGAATCAAACATCTTTGTCCGTGTGTTTTTGAGCATCTCTTTTGATTTTTCGGACTCGGATCCCATCAGCCTTGCATACACTGGAAGGTCAATCAGCTTGTCGTCATATGCTTTGATAAATGCCGCGGCAACCGTCGTCGTCTTTACTATTCCTCCATACAAGTTTACCAAAATTGCTTTTACTTTTTTCATTTTGGAAACAAGCGTGAGGGCCTCATACACTGATTCAGTTGTAGCACCGCCGCCTACATCAAGAAAACACGCCGGCTTGCCGCCGTTGTCCGCAAGCATGTCAAGTGTTGACATGACAAGACCTGCGCCATTGCCTACCACCGCGATGTTTCCGTCAAGCTCTACTAGTGTGAATCCGCTCTTCTCCGCTCTTTCCTCAAGCTCTGTCTTTTCTTGGTATTTTTCCATCTCTGGATGTCTGAAGTTAGAGTTGTCGTCTGTGACAACTTTGCCGTCTAGTGCTAAAAGTGATCCGTCCTTTAGTAACGCAACCGGATTTATTTCTGCAAGCTCTGCCTCTTTTTCCATTGCAATCTTGGCAAGTCTTTGCAGCATGTCCACAAAGTCAGCAACCGTTCTTCCCTGAAGCCCGATTTGTTTTGCAATCTCTTCTGCAGTCTGGGAGTCTACGTTACCTAGTCCTACTTCGCGTATCACTTGGTTTTTCACGGACTCGATTTCAACTCCTCCCTCGGAGGACGCAATTACCGTATAGCATCTTTTGCTGCGATTCAAAAATAATGATAAGTACAATTCTTTTTCATATTCTGCCATCTTCTCAAGCAGGATGGCCCTTGTCTTTTCGCCTTTGATTGACATGTCTAGGAGCTGCGGGTATTTCAGCTCAAACTCGTCGTCATTGTGGCATTTTTGTATGCCTCCGGCTTTTCCCCTGCCGCCTACTGGAACTTGGACTTTGATTACAAACGGGTAGCCAAGCTGCTTTGCGTCATTTCTTGCCTGCTCGATGTTTTTTGAGGATATTCCCTTTGGGGTCTTGATGCCGTATTGCGCAAACAGCTCCTTTGCCTGATATTCCAAAAGACGCATGCAGAAAACTTTTTCACGGTCTTTATATTTTGTTTGCTAGCCAATCTGGCTTTCGAGAAGCTCGATTGTCTGCAAAAAGAGATCCTTGCTCTTTCGCAAAAGCCTCTGCGGGAATTCGTCCAGAGTGAATATGAACTGCTGTCTGAACGTTGGGGGCAGGACTCCGCCGGATATGACAAGCTGCTCGACTACGTACCTTTCCGCAAGCGAGCAAACAATTTCCTCAAAAGAATCGTCCTCCTCTTCAAGCGTTTGCCTGTACAGGATTATGGGGTTTCCAGTCTTTGTGACTATTGCAGATGCTTTTTTCAGCAGATCCTCTAGGTGCTGTATTTGCCATGCGTCTAAGCTGATCTGCTTTACCATGTGGTATAATGGCGATTTTGATATTTAATCTCCCTGATCTGCTAAAAGTGAGCTGCTATTCCACTGAGATTCGAATTTTTTGACCATCGATGTCGTCGTCCTTGTAGCTCTTGCCAATGCCTGCAAAGTCGATCTGCTTTACCCTGACCAAAAACGCAAGATCTGACGATTTTTCTTTTGCCATCTCAAGTGATTCCTCATCGAGGTCAAGTATTGATGCGGTCTGCAAGATGTCTGTCGGGTTGTATCCTCTTTCCTTTCTTAGCGTCTGCAGCCTTCGCGCAAGATCTTTTACCAATCCCCTTGACATCATCTCCCTGTTACGTACTGTGGAAATAAAGACAATCAATCCGTCTCTTTTTGAATATGCGAATCCCTCCTTGGAATCAAAGTCTACTACAAAGTCTTCCCTGTCCAGCGTTATCTTGGCAGGGCCTACATCAAACGTGTATGAGCCGTTTGAGAGCAACTCTGATTCAATGTCCTCTGGCTTTGTGCCTGCGAACTTTGAGAGGAGCAGCCCCATGTGCTGTTTTGCCTTTGGCCCGATTTTTTTCCTGTCCATTTCTATGACTGGCCTGACTGGGAGGCCCGCCTTCTGCATTTCAGAGAGCAGCTCGAGGCCTTCCTTGTTTTCAAGCTCCGCAATTTTGAATTTTTCTACATTTATCTGGGACAGGAGAAGATCCGAGAGTCTTTCGATTTTGTCCTTTTGTGACTTTTTGACGCAAATTATTGCCTCGTTCAGCGGCCACCTTCGTTTCAGCTTGGCCTTCATTCTTGCGGCGGCAGAGACCGATACTGACTCCTTCATCAGGTCAAACGATTCCTCGATTGGCTCGTTGATCAGGCCTTGCTGGTACTGCGGCCACTTGTTCAAGAGAATGCTTCTCTGATCAAATGTCGTGAGATACAGATACTCACTGGTGTAGGGGCACAGTGGGTGTATTAGAATGTCAAGCGTTCTGAGTATCTCGTGCAATACGGAATAAATTGCGAACCTTCTTTCGTTTGAGCCGTCCTCTTCCCAGAGCTCGGCTTTTGTGATTGGTATGTATATCTGGCTCAGAGAGTTTATGATAAAGTCCTCTAGCGCCCTTGCGGATTCGTGGAACTTGCACTTGTCGTTGTTTTCCTCCACCTGTATGATGAGTTTTTGCAGTTTTGATAGCAGCCAGATGTCTGGGGGGTGAAGCAGTCCCATGCCCTGGACGGACTGGATGGGGGTCGCACTGCTGTCGAACTTGTCGTACTCGCTGTTTTGTTTGAAATACAGGTGAATGTGGTACAGCGTATTTAGAATCTGATACGGCCTTGACATCATCTCGTCTGTGCTGAAGTTGAGCGGCTCAATCGGGCTGGACTTCCACATAAAGTAGAATCTTATCAAATCCACCGGATACTTGGTGAGCATCTCTTCTGCATCCATTACGTTTCCAAGGCTCTTGCTCATCTTGTTGCCGTTCTTGTCCAAGACGTGGCCCTGGAACAAAAATGATCTAAACGGGGCAACCGGCTTGTTGTTCAGAATGACGTTTTCAATCAAAAGAGTGTATGCCCATCCGCGGGTCTGGTCTATGCCCTCGGTCAAAAACTGCGCAGGTATTCCGGACAAATATTGCTCGTCTGTTAGCGATGAGTACGGCGCAGAGCCGCTGTTGTGCCACGTGTCCAAAACAAATTTTTCTCTTTCCATGTTGGCGTCGCATTTTTTGCACTTGATCACCACCCTGTCAATCCACGGCCTGTGGAGCTCAAAGTTTGGGCCGTCCGGCAGTTCTGTTGCGGCCCCGACTATTTCCTTTCTTGAGAAAAGCCTCTCGATATGGCCGCAGTTTTTGCAGTTCCAGATTGGGAGCGGGCATCCCCAGAACCTCTCACGCGAAATGCACCACGGGTGCTTTTCCTTTATTATGCCTAAAAATCGGTTTTTTGGCTGCTCAAAAAAGTATTCCACGTCCTCTGCTGCCTGTATTGCCTTGTCGCCAAGCCTGTCAAGCATGTAAAAGAATTCCCTCCTTGCAAGCCAAACTATCGGGTGGTGCGACCTCCAGCAAAGCGGATACTTGTGCTTTATTTTGCCAATTCTGACCAGTGCGCCGGAATCCCGGATGTCATCCACAATTATCCTGTCTGCGTCGCGAACAAAAAGTCCGGCGTACTTGCCGGCGTCCTCTGTAAACTTTACCTCGTCGTTAATCGGGCTGAAAATCGGCGCGTTTCTTTTTCTTGCAATCTCATAGTCCTCCTCTCCGTTTGCAGGTGAGAGGTGCACAAGTCCGCTGCCTGTGTTTGCGTCTACAAATGACTCTGCAACCGCAACATGGATTGCGGGGTTTTTTGCCAGCTCCTTGAGTTTTGGAATGCTGTCCAATAATGGGTGGATGTATTTTTTCCCCTCAAACTCTGAGCCCTTGAGTGTTTTTATTATCTCATAATTTTCAATTTTTACTTCCTTCATGAACTCGTCCAGTCTCTTTTCTCCGACAACCCAAGTCTCGCCCTCCACTTTGACATAGTGATAATTTTCTTCCGGGTTTAGTCCGACCATTGCGTCCGTTACCAGGGTAAACGGCATCGTGGTCCACACAATTAGGAATGCGTTGTCCGATTCCATCTTTACCTTGTAGAACAGTGACGGATCCTGCACCATGTCATACCCTTGGTTCACCTCTGCATGGCTAAGCGACGTCTGGCAGCTCGGACAGTATGCCACCACCCTGTATCCTTCGGTAAGGATCCCAGTCTCATGGGCCTTTTTTAGAAATTGCCACTCGCGCTCAATGAATTCGTCCTTGTACGTCCAGTATGCTTTTTCTTGGTTAAATGACATGCCGAGCAGCTGGTCTACTTTGACCCATTTCTCATGGTACTTGTGAACCAGGCGCTTGCACTCGACAACCAGTTTTTCAATTCCAAACGACTTGAGGATTTCTGTTTTTCCGCCGGTAATCCCGAGCTCTTTTTCTGCCTGCAGCTCAACTGGAAGCCCCTGTGTGTCCCAGCCCGCATTGAATGTGATCTCGTGCCCCTTTAGCGTCATGTACCGGTACCAAAAGTCCTTCATCACCCTGCCTCGCAGGTGGCCGGCGTGGGGGATGCCGTTCATAGTCGGCGGTCCCTCAATGAAAACAATTTTCGATTTCCTATCGCCCGACTCTGAGATAATTTTCTGGATGTCTATCTTGGAGTGGTGCGACCTGATCTCATCCTCAATCTTTTTTGAATCAAATTCTTTTGCTAAGTGCAATATTCATTTGGTATTTGATCTGATTTAATAAAGCTAGATTGAGACTAGGATTGATTTTTTCGCTAATTGCGTTGGGCGTTCTAAATTTGGATTATATACGAGACTTCGAGAGTTCACGTGTTGGTTGACGTTTTAGTTGTAGGCTCTGGCGGACGCGAGCACGCAATTGGGTGGAAGCTGTCAAAATCGCCAAAGGTGGGCAAAGTCTTTTTTGCGCCGGGAAACGGCGGAACCAAAAATAACGTTCCGATACAGGTGGACGAAATAGACAAGTTGGCAGACTTTGCCGCAAAGAACAGCTGCTTTACCGTAGTTGGCCCCGAAGTCCCGCTTTCCATGGGTATAGTGGACAAATTTAACGAACGGAATCTTGGGATTTTTGGCCCGACAAGGAACGCGGCGCAGCTTGAGTCAAGTAAAATCTGGGCAAAAATGTTCATGAAGCGGAACAACATCCCGACTGCGCCATTTGAGGTCTTTGAGGATCCAGCTCTTGCAAAAGAATACGTAAAGTCGCAAAGTTATGATGTGGTGATAAAGGCAGACGGGCTTGCCGCGGGAAAGGGGGTAATCGTGTGTGGCAGCAAGCAAGACGCCTTTGACGCAATAGATTTGATTCTAGTAAAGCAGTCTTTTGGAGCTGCAGGAAAAAGAATAATCGTCGAAGAAAGAATAGACGGAGTCGAGGCGTCGTACATTGCACTTTCTGATGGAAGCATTGCGATTCCGATGGCAACAAGCCAGGATCATAAGAGAATATTTGATGACGACAAAGGCCCGAACACTGGAGGCATGGGGGCATATTCGCCAACCGGTGTAATTGACAACAATCTGGCTGAAAAAATACAAAAAGATATCATAAACAAAACAATCGAGTCGCTCAGGTCCGAAGGAATAACCTTCAAGGGATTCCTGTACGCTGGAATAATGGTAAGGGACGGGGAGCCGTACGTCTTGGAGTACAATGCGCGGATGGGGGATCCTGAATGCCAGCCGATACTGATTCGCATGGATTCTGATTTGTTTGACTATCTCAAATCAAGCGCTGACGGAGAACTCTCAAAGATGCCCTCGATTTCTTGGAAAAAACAAAGCGCCGTCTGCGTAGTTCTGGCATCGAAAGGATATCCTGAGTCATATCCAAAAAATGACGAAATTACGGGACTGGACATGGTCGACGAAAATCACGCAGTCGTGTTTCACGCCGGAACAAAACTGGAAAACAACAAAGTTCTCACAAACGGCGGGCGGGTCTTGGGTGTAACTGCGCTCGGGGACTCGCTGCAGGGCGCCATAGCAAACGCATATTCCGCAGCAGGCCTGATCTCTTGGAAAAACAAGTACTGCCGAATGGACATTGGGAAAAAAGGACTGCTATACCTTTGACGTGTTTATCACTTCGTCTTCCGTAACTACCCACTGTATTGGAACGTCTCCTTCTGACTTTGGTATGTTTCTGACAACCAGCTTGGAGTATTCCAGCGCTATGGCAGACGTTTTGTGTTTTGACAGGAACCTGTCGTAATATCCCTTGCCGTAGCCGAGCCTTTGGCCCGTTCTCATCATTGCAACTGCCGGAACCAAAACAATATCGAAATCCTCAACTATTGGGCAGTTCTTTCTTGGCTCCATTATGCCAAACTCGCCTTTTTGCAATTCCTCAAAGCTCTTGACTGAGCAAAATACCAACTCGTCGTCGACAATTCTTGGGAGTGCGACCGTCCTTGCCTCGCTGATCATCTGCTGTATTATGTCAAGCGTCTTGACCTCGCTCCCAATTGAATAATAGCAGGCAACCGTCTCGGCGTTTCTAAACGCCTCTATTTTTTTGAGGTTTCTTTGGATTTGCTTGCTTGCTATTGTCATGAAATCATGCGACAGCCCATCGCGTATCTCAAGCAGGTGATTGCGCAGCCTTGGCTTATCTTCTGACAATGTTCTCACTCAGCGAAGCGGCAGTAACCGTATTTTTTAGAAGCATTGCTATTGTCATTGGCCCTACGCCCCCTGGGACTGGGGATGCAAACGACGCCTTTTGTATTATTTTATCAAAATCACAGTCTCCGACTAGTTTTCCGTCATGGCGTGTAGTTGCAACGTCTATTACGACTGCGCCCTCTCGTATCATTTCTGGTGTCAATGTGAACCTCGTTCTGTCTCCTACGCCCGTTATTATAATGTCCGAATCCTGACAAATCTTCTGAATGTTTTTCGTTTTGGAGTGGCATGTAATCACCGTGGCGTTTCGCTGAAGCAGCAGGTGGTACAGCGGCTTTCCAAGCAGGTTGCTTCTGTTGATTATGGCCACGTTTTTTCCCTCAAGGTCTATGTTGTAGTGATCAAAGAGCTCGATTATTCCGGACGGCGTGCATGCCTTTAGGATTGCCTTTCCCAATGACAATAGTCCGGCATTGTATGGCGTTAGCCCGTCGACATCTTTGATTGGGGAAATTCTTGAGGTGGTCTCAAACTCGCCTAGCTGTTCTGGAAGCGGGAGCTGGACTAGTATTCCGTGAACAGAATCGTCCGAATTCAGGGAATCGAGCAATTCGTTCATTTCTTTTTGCGATGCGGTGGATGGCATCTTGTGGTCCTTGGTTAAAATTCCTACCTCGGCACACGCCTTGTGCTTGTTTTTCACGTACGTGGCAGATGCCGGATTGTCGCCGACTAGTATTGTTGCAAGGCAGGGCTCTATTCCGTGCGACTTTAGCTCAGATACTGCGCTTCTTACTCGGTCCTTGACTGAAGACGCCACCAAAACTCCGTCGATTTTTATTCCGACCAACATTGGATCATTTGGGCTGATTGTATTTAATTTAATCAAATTGAAAAACGGATAATCATCCCTAGAAGTTATTTACTCCCAAAATAACTCAACAAATCGTGGCAGTCACCAAAGGCTATAGGGACAAGATCTACATAATAAAAGACATCATTCTGCTACTTGCCCAGTATGGGGAGCTGAATCAAACCACTTTGGTAAGCTACAGCGGCCTGAATTTAAAAAAACACAAGCACATAATCGATGAGCTGGAGTCTCGCCAAATCATCACAAAGTCTGTCCTGCAAGACGGCAAGCGCTCCATTACCATCTACAAGGTGACTGCAAAGGGAATGGAATTTTGTCGCAACATTATAGAGCCGTACGAGGATCTGTTCCCAAGAAAAACAAGCTCTGATGCCAGCAAGGCAAGTGACAGCAAACTAAGTTTCTTGATCCTCGTCTAGCTCAAAGCTGGCAGATATTCTTTCGTCGAGCTTTTCCTTCTTTTTCATGTAGCTGGAATACCTTGCGTTCCAAGACTTGAGCATTGTGAACTGTCGTATTCCCAAGACCAGCCAAATTGAGGATATGATTATGATTGTTGCAAGCAGCACGCCAAGAAACGTCCCAAACTCGTCATACTCGTCAAGGACGAAGAAAAAGTGCTCATGCCTTACCATGTATATTGACAGGCCTATTGCCAACGGGGCCAAAATCATCGCGGAGATGGTGACCCCAAACAACAACCTCCTGGTTTTTTGTATCTGTTCTACGAATGACTCGATTACGTCCCTTACGCTGTGGTTTGAGTATTCCTCAGAGTCTTCCAATCCCAACTCTCCTTGAAAGAACGTCGGTATGATATGTAGTTTTATGGGGCAATTTACTGGCCTACTACGATGGTGCCGTTCATTTTGGGATGGAGTGAATCATAATAGCTAAACCTTCCTGACTTGTCTGCCACAAACGTGATTGACTGGGAGCCAAAGTAGTCCAGATCCTTTGTATGTACGTTGAACTGGTCTATGTTGAAATTGTGCTTCTGGTGGTCCTCGTTAAGTATGTGTATTGCCACAAGTTCGTCAGTATTGACCTCGATTGTGGGCGTGGCCTGTCCGCCTGACCCTGAAAATCCCTTTCCTCCCTTGGTGGACGTGCTAACAAACGTAGGACCGTTCTGAGAATTTACAGCCTTGATGTAATGGTTAACTGGAACTCCGAATACCGGATATTTGGAATTGACCGGAGTAGAGGACATCATTGCCGCATAACCAATTCCTGCTATGGCAAGTATGATGCCGCCAATCCAAATAAACTTGCGCGAGCTTGATTTCTGACTTGTCTTGTTATTCCGCTTTCCCAACAGAACAGGTGTAAGTGACTCCTATTTATCCGGTGATTAACAATGTTCACTGGTGTGATAAAATAATGACGAGAACAATTTTAGAGATTAAGACAAGGGTTGGTATGGATTATGGGATGTTCTCGTCACATCTGGGACTGTACCGTACTGATATTTAGAGACAAAGTAACAATGTTAATTCAATTTTATCTAGACAAATGAGAAAACGCTAATTCGTGCAATTCAAACATTTACCATTTCTACGCAATGGTTATAGGCAAAGTCTGGCAATGATTTCAATAATTCAAAACAACGAATGGTGAAAAAAATGAACAATCGAGAAAAAATCCAAATTTCCGCAATCGGGCTTCTTTCAGTCCTGCTGGCACTCAGCATTGCAACAAACCTTGGACATGTCTCTGGCGGCGAACTGGTTTCACAGGTGCAAAAAAACTCGGAGACAAAAACCGTCTCGCAAAACGACGATGCAAAATCTCAAGAGCCCGTGAAAAACGCAGTACTGACAACCGTTTCCCAAACTGAATCTGTCGCTCCAAGCTCACTTACTATTATTTTCAAGCAGGTGGAAAACTCTGTCGTTCAGATAACTAGCAAGGTATCGACAGTAAATCAAAATATCATCATAAATGGAAGCCCGCTTGAAAGCCAATCCACAAGGCTCGGCTCAGGATTTGTCTATGACAGTCTTGGCCACATCGTTACCAACAATCATGTGGTGGACGGAGCGAAAACAGTCGATGTCAGGTTTGTTGACGGAAACATCTATTCTGCAAACGTAATAGGCACTGACCCGTTTAACGATATTGCGGTATTGCAAATAACTGACGATTATTCCGATGAGCAGCTAAGTCCGCTGTCTTTGGCAGATTCGTCTTTGCTTGACGTGGGTCAGCAGGTAATTGCAATAGGCAATCCTTTTGGCCTAAGCGACACCATGACTACTGGAATAATCAGTCAGATGGGGCGCCTTTTGCCAAACCAGGGATCTGGATACTCTATACCAAACGTGATACAGACTGATGCCGCAATAAACCCTGGAAACTCGGGCGGGCCGCTTTTGAACATGAATGGCCAAGTAATTGGAATCAACACCGCGATACAATCGACTACTGGAGAATTTTCTGGAATAGGATTTGCCGTGCCGTCTAATACCATTAAGAGGATCCTGCCGTCGCTGATTGAAAAGGGAACATACACGCATCCGTGGCTTGGCGTATCTGGAACGAGCCTTGTGCCGGACATTGCGCAAAAGCTAGGGCTTGCAAAAAACTACAAGGGCGTGTTTGTCACAACCATAGTAAAGGACGGGCCCGCAGCGAAAGCCGGAGTGCAGGAAGCATCATACAACATCAACCGGGAGATAAAGAGCGGAGACGTGATAATCGCACTGGACGGATACAAGGTGCGGGACATCGATGATCTGATTCTGTATCTTTCTGAAAACAAAAACGTTGGAGACAAAGTGGTACTGCAAATAAACCGAAATGGAAACATAATGGATCTAACCGCGACCCTGCAGGAAAGGGCGACGACCGGCTAGCGCCTGTCTGATTAAAAAGTCAACAATTTAAATTCCAGATTTTACATATCATGTTAAATGAAAAAAGACGCCGCTCCCCCTATAGATAAGAATGGATTTTCAGAGAGGTTTTTTGAAGAGCTTACCAAAGAATATGACAAGGCGGATACGTTTGCAAGCAAGCAAAAAGAACTAAAAAACAAACACACTCAATCTACATTAAGATGAGAAGGCCTAGTCCATAAATGCGTCAATCCAAAACATCGTTGATTTTTACGGTACTGATGTTTGCGACTGTTACGTTTTACGGTGCTGACGCGGCCACAATAAAGCAGACCATGGATGGCGGCGTGGACGTAACTATAACATACCCTGACGCCGTTATCGTGGGACGAGACTTTACAGTGTCTGCCCTTGTGCAAAATAACGGCTGGGAAGATAAACAAGACATCAAGTTTGCACTCACAAGTCCTGACGACTCGATTCTTGTCAATAATGGGACTTTGGTAATTAATCGACTTTCTACTGGGGGCTCGTATGGAGGAACGATTGATCTCAAGTCTGCCGACGGAATACCTCTGGGGACACATTACCTAAATGCCGTGTACTCGCAAATTTTGCTCAGCCACAATGAAACGCCGCTTCCTGCAACCCAGAAAAACATCGCGATTCCAATCGAAATAAAAAACCTTCCAGAAGTGCAGATTAACACTGCTACGCCAGAATCGATATTTCCAAACGCGGAATTTCCTTTCGACGTGGAGGTGATCTCAAAGGACATCGATATACAAAACGTGCTAGTAGAGATAAAATCCCCAAGTGACATTTCCTTTCGGGGTCAAACGACACACACATTTTCAACAATTGCAAAAAATACGCCTCTTCCAATTCACTCACAAATAGTGACAAACGAATCCGAGGTCACGCTCGAGCACAAGCTTCCGTTTGAGGTATCTGTAAAATACACTGATGACACTGGAACAGAAAGAACAATATCAAAAACAGTGTCGCTGCTACTGAGGCCGCGTACGCTCATGGAATTCACCACCGACGGCGGCGTGTGGATCGGGGGCTTCTTTTTGGCCCCATATGTGAGCCTCGGAACCCTGATTGGCATTCCTGGAGGCGCACTGTTCTCGCTTTTAATACGTCGATTACAAAAGAAAAATAACAGAAAACGAAAAAAGTGATTTCATATGAAAATAGAGTTTGACATAAAAAAATACATTGACGACATACGAAAATCTGACGGCTACTTTCACACGTTTATCGACAGGAAAAACATCGCAGCTGGAGTCTTGGTGCTGGAGCCAAACGAGGAGGATACGCAGGAGCCGCATGACTCCGATGAGTTGTACTATGTGATTTACGGCGACGGGTTTTTGAAAATAAACGACAAGGACTATGAAATATCCGAGTCAAAAGCATACTATGTTCAAAAGAATGTCCCTCACAAGTTTTTTGGCAACAAAAAGGAGCTGGTCGTCCTGTACTTTTTTAGCGGCCCCGACTCTTGACTTTGGTTCTTCGCCCAAAAGTCTTGATCCTCCCCTCTGCAAACAACTTGACTGCCTGCGGGTAAATCGCATGTTCCTTTGCAAGAATCCTTTTTGAAAGCGTCTCCTCAGTGTCGTCATCCTTTACCTTCACTGCTGCCTGCAAAATTATTGGTCCCGTGTCGACGCCCTCATCAACAAAGTGAACAGTGCATCCGGAATATTTTGCTCCATACTCCAGTGCCTGTCTTTGTGCATGCAGTCC
The DNA here is from genome assembly GCA_004322465.1 of Candidatus Nitrosotenuis sp. Classification (GTDB taxonomy): domain Archaea; phylum Thermoproteota; class Nitrososphaeria; order Nitrososphaerales; family Nitrosopumilaceae; genus Nitrosotenuis. The sequence continues at coordinate 1,257 of SCVO01000006.1, read as the reverse complement.
TGGAAAAGAAGGCAGTATGGCAGGGTGGATGTTCAGCATGCGATTTTTGTATTTTCGTATGAATTCTGGGCTGATGATTCTCATGAATCCAGCAAGGCAAACGAGCCCGTTTTTTTCTGTAACCCCGTGCTCTGAAAGGACTTGGATTATTTTTTTATCATAATCCCACCTGTTCCCAGTGAATCCCCTGCTCTCGACAACTGCTGTTTTAATCCCCATGTTTTGCGCTATTTTGAGTCCAATGGCGCCTGGGTTGTTTGATATCACTACTGCCGGGTTTATCGGGATTTTTTGCCTTTTGATTGCCTTTAGTATGGATTCCATGTTACTCCCTCGGCCGGAAATTAGTATCCCTAAGTGAAGCAAATCTGAATTTTCTCACTTGTCAAACAATATTATTGTTTTAGGTCGGAGTCTAGACCTTTGGCAGTCTTACGGTAAACACGGTCCCCTTGTTCACAATGCTGGTGCAGTCTATTGTGCCACTGTGGTTTTCTATTACTGCCTTGCAGCTTGCAAGCCCAAGGCCAGTTCCGCTCTGTTTTGTGGTAAACAAGGGCTCAAAAACATGCTGCACGTTTTCTTTCTTTATGCCGTGGCCGTTATCAATTACCTCAATTACCACGTCGTCATCAGAATCAAAAACCTGGATCATTATCTTGCCTTTGTCGTCGATGGCCTGAATTGCATTTAGTATCAGATTGGCAAATACCGTTTGCATCTGTTTTATGTCTACGAATATCTTGGCATCTTGGGAGGGCAAAATAATCTGAATTTCTTTTGGCACATCCATGTCCTCGATGACTGTTTTTAATAATTCGGATACTAAAATTTCCTCACGCATCAAGTCTCCAGTTCTGACGAAATCCAAAACCTCCCTGATCTGCTGCATCATTCTTGTGGTTGCTCTTTCCATCCTATCGTAACTCTCTCTTGTTTTTTCATCCAGTTTGGGATCCCTCAATCTTAGGATTTCCAAAGTGTTTTTTATCACTGCCAGTGGATTTTGCAGATCGTGCGCCAACCTTGACGACAGTTCTCCGATGGCATACAGCTTGTTTTTGCGTATTGCGCGCTCCTCGTTGCTCAGTGCCTGTTTTTCTATTTTGGGAATATTTCCAAATTCATTTTCTTGTTCGTTCTTTAGCAGTCTTGCCGCATCCTCCTGCGCGTTCTTTAGCAGTCTTGCCGCATCCTCCTGCGCGTTCTTTAGCAGTCTTGCCGCATCCTCCTGCGCGTTCTTTAGCAGTCTTGCCG
>SCVO01000057.1 GCA_004322465.1 Candidatus Nitrosotenuis sp. | reverse complement strand
ACGTAAACTCTTAGGAATTGTGGCTTTTCTGCCTCTTCTTTCATGAATTCCAAGATTTTTTCTGCGGCTTTTGGCGTGACGGTTACAAGCTTTTGTGTTTGTTCAGTTGCCATGGTGTAAATGCCTCTCCAAATTATAATAAGCTTTTGACACTCGGCATAGTAGGAATAAAAAGAAATTAGGTGTAGCTTATTTTTTTGACTTGTTTACAAACGCAGTCATGCGCGATTCTCTGTCAGGATCTGTAAAGCAGTTTCTCCACGCCAACAGCTCAACACCAAGACCTGTCTCCAAGTCTGCGTTTCGTCCCCTGTTGATTGCCATCTTTGACATTCTGACGCCGGAAACAGAGTTTGCCGCAATTGCTTGTGCCATCTTTGTAGTTTCCTCAATTAGTGATGCCAATGGGACTACCTGGTTTACAAGGCCAATTTCTTTTGCCTCGTCTGCCTTTATCATTTTTCCAGTGTACACAAGCTCCTTTGCCTTTGCAATTCCGACGATTCTCATCAGGCGCTGGGTTCCTCCCCATCCAGGTGGAATGCCGATTGTCACCTCTGGCTGTCCGAGCCTTGCGGTGTCCGACGCGATTCTTATATCGCATGACATTGCCAGCTCGCATCCGCCCCCGAGTGCAAATCCGTTAACCGCTGCAATTGTTGGCTTGCTTACCTCTTCAACTGTTTTCGTTACCAATTGCCCCAGCTTTGCGTACTCGACTGACTCGTCCGCGGTTATCTTTGACATGTATTCAATGTCTGCACCTGCGGAAAATGCCTTTTCGCCCTCGCCTGTCAGGATTATGACCTTTACATCCGGGTCGGTGTCAAGTTGCGTAAAGACTTGGATTATTTCTTTTGCAACGTCAGTGTTCATTGCGTTTAGCTTGTCCGGCCTGTTGATTTTTACAGTACAGATTCCGTTAGATTTTGATGTCGTAACTAAAGCCATGATTCAATCCGTTGGGATCGTTGAAATAAATGTTGTCCAAAATGTTTTATCGAATTACGTACTCATCTTTTCTATCCCACCATATTGGGTAATTAGATATCAATTTCAGACATTGGTAAATTAACAGTCGATTCCATCCAATTCTTTTGAATAAAAGTAGGAATAGAATAATTTAATCACAATATTGGATTGCAGTTCAGATAATCAAAAGGACCAATTTGACTCCTTTTTCAGTTATTAACTGGTAGGTTGTTTTTGGCACGCCCCGATTCCAATATTGGAAATATGACATCTTCACGTAACGGCATGAACAAAAGGGTGCTGATTCAACACCCTTTCTAAATTATTAACTGGAATTGAATATTTTTTAACCTAACTGTAAAAACTCATTATATTTCGTCAAAGAATTCTTTATCGTGTGGCAGTTTAGCTAGTCAAAAGGTGTGCAATTTGCACACCTTTCCAAGTTATTAACTCGGATAGAATGTTTAGCTAATCAAAAGGGTGGCAAATTGCCACGTTTCAGGTTACTGTCTGGGAGACTGTTTTAGCACAACCCTATTCCAAAATAGAAGAGGGTACTCGCATAGCAGTATGATCAAAAGTGGGCAGATTCTGCCCCCTTTCCAAGTTGTTACTGGAGTGAATTATTTTTTAAAAGACCCTTTCCCTAGGGGAACAGGGTGTCCTCGTGCAGCAGTATGATCAAAAGGCTGCCAATTTGGCAGCCTTTCCAAGTTACGAACTCTAATTCATGCTCATGATGTCTGGCAGGAACAGAACTTTGTAAACACGAAATCTGAAAATAATTCTGATCCAAAATAACCCGATCAGAAAAAAAGGATTCTAAAAGGATATTCATCATGAACAAACAATATACATTTCAAATAATTTTAAAAAACGACAAGATCGTCGATGATGTTATTAGGTAGTTGATATAGAATCATCAATCTATGATCTCACCAAAATCTGACTTTACTAGAGAAAGAAAACGATTCCGAGAAGTGCCTGAAATACAGTTGGCTACAGCTAGGGAATATTATGATATGGGACAGACGGCAGAAGCTACATATCAAAAACCAGGTACGCCTGGAAGGAAGACAACACAGAAACTTTTCAAATATTGGAATGAAGATTATCTGAAAGAATATGATGTAATGCAACTTACGGAGCGTCAGATCATAGCTAAGAGGCGGTTCCAAACAGGCATGTCAGATCTGATTTTCAAATTGCATTACCAGCTTAGCCTGATCGAAAATGAAGTCGAAGGCAAAAGAAAAATCCATCAGACAAAAATGGACAATATGATAAACTATGGACATAAAGAGGACATCAGACCATTCGAAATTGATATTCCATTAGAGCAACTACGACTCAAAATTATCCTAAGCATTAGGGAATTACGTGATTATGATACCGCAATCGAGATACAGCCGGTGGCTTATGAGATTCAGGATGAAACCATTCTCAATACCCTTAGACAGCGAGAGGAAATGCTAAGGGATAAAGTCGCCAAATTTCGCATCAAAGATTATCGACGCAAATTAAAGGACGACAAGAAAACAAACCGAGACTATCAGTAAAACTCTGGAAAAAATTGAATTCAGGTTTACAGCTCGTTTTTGAGAACAACCTTTCCATTTTCCTCAACAAAAACGACTGTCTGACCCTCTTTGATACCCAAGTATTTTCTGGCATCTTCGGGGATGGTAACCGAAAATCGAACGGTAACCTTGCTTGCGCCCAATATTTTGGTCATATGTGGTGCATACGTGGGATTCCTGCATTAATGTAGCCATGAATACCACGTGTTACATGTAAACACGATTACCACGAAATTATTATATTGCGAGCGCGTTCGACGTGTACGTTGAATTCTAAAGCAATACTTGGACTCATCTCAAATATTTCGCCAAGATCCCGGCTTGCCATTTTTGCAGTTTCCATAGCCTTGCTCGCTACATGTGCCAGCACTTTTGGCGACGCGACAAACATAGAATTTACAAAATTTGTCGTACGAAGCCAATTGTCCATTACCTTTGAGAGCCAAACACCTCCAAATTTTTACGGATATTGGTTTCTTTACGACCGAGACAATGAGCTTGTACATTATGATAGAATTATTGCAGACGAGAATGGAAAATACAAAGCTACGTCAGTGATACTTGTAGAGGATTCGCCGAGAAAAGTTGACGACGGAATAGGCTATGTTGAAATTTACCGATACGAAGATGTCGCTCCTGGGTCAGGATCAATACTTGACAGTACCAAGAGCATTTTTAGAAAGAAGGTTGACATTGAACTTTACAAGCCTCAAGAAAAAATCCATCAGGTAACTGTAAAAAACGGCATCTTCACTCCGCAAGATCTTCGAATTGATCTGGGTGACGGCATTGAATTCAAGGTAGACTGTAATGACTGCTACAAGCTAAAATGGATAGCAAGCCCGTTTCCGTCAGAAATTAACAAGCCGATCCCCTTGCAGCAAACCAAATTCTGGATGGAAGGAAAATACCAAATTGCCGACATCTTTGATCCAAAATCCAATCTTTCAATTGCGGTGATTTATCCAACCGTCAAGAATTCCGATTCTCCTTCAAATTTGCCCGTACAAACCAACTCTCCTCCAACAGACCATTCAATCACGGCCAAAAAACAAGATAATCTGTTTTCAATCTTGGAAAACAAGTACAAGGAAGAGAGCAAAAATCTCAAAAATCAGATTCTTAAATTAAAACGAGAAGTCCTAGATCTCAAAAAGAAAAACAACGAACTCGGCGAGATGGTAAAAAAATACAATGTGAAGGGCAGATGAGTAAGATCGTCTCATTTACCATTCTACTTATCATATCGATATCTCTAACCACAAACGCATACGCTCATCATTTTTCCTATGTTGGCAAGCAATTTGACGCAAAACTAGAAAATGGAAAATCACTGCACATTAAATTTGGGAATGAGCCAGTCTATGGCTTTTACAGGCATGATCCTGAAATAACCGCTGGCCACATCCTGTCCTCTAATGGCATCTCTCTTACCGGCGTTCCAGTCAGGGCATACGAGAACAGTTTTGTCATTTCAATGCCCTCTGAGGGATGGTACATTTGGGGAACGCATGCAAAAAACGATAATTATTCAATAAATCTTTACGAATGGGCAGGAGAAAAATTTCTAAAAACTGAATTCAACACTTCACTTCATGACAATCCGCAAATAACCACAGAACAAAACAATCCTCCCAAGCAAGAAAATGCAACAAAACAAGTAGCGTCTGTCAGTACAACTCCAAAAAAAGACCTGATAATGCTGGTAAAGCAATCGCTTAGGAATTACTGGAATGACGATTACAAGGTGTTTGTCAAGGTTTTTGATAAAAAACTAAACCCGAATCCTGACTTTGACTCGTTTTCCGGTGCGGTCAACGATACGGACATTACAGTCATAATATCCTTGCCTGACGGCAGTGAGAAGAAAATACTGAGTGGAAAAACACAGAATGGATTCTGGCAGGGAACGCAGTATTTTGCAGAACGCCAAGATTCTCCTGGAAAGCACATAGTAAACGTGGTTGCCAAGGACGGCAACTCGGTTGTCTCGCAGAACTATGACATGTTCTTGTTTGCGACAGTACTTGCACCGTCTGGTTCCAATCATGCACCGATAGTCAGCATATCGGGAGCATCTTCGGTAAACGAAAACGATGTCGGGGTTCAGCTGACAGGTACAATATCTGATCTTGATGGTGATTCGCTGACATTCTCATGGAATGCAGTCAACGGAACTGCACTGGCCAATTCAAATACGCTGACTCCTACGTTTACAGCACCCGACATTCCGGAAACAATCGCATCGACTCCAAGCAAGGTACTGATATTTGATCTGACTGCGTCTGATGGAGCAAAACAGACCACTCAGAGATTCATAATGACTGTGATCAATAATACTCCTTAGAGAAATATCCAATCCCTAAAGGTTGGGAAATTAGGAACTTAACAAAAAATGGAAAAACTGTTTCCAGGAGGGGATCTGGCGTTAAAGATATAGGTCATTATGTCTTGAGAATTTTTACACTAGGAAGTGGACAACTTGAAAAAAACGAAGGGCCACCACAAGGAATATTTGCAACAGAATATGCAGATGAAAAAACTAACTTCCTATGTCAGACATTGCTTGTTTGGTTAATTATGAAAACAAAAAATAGTAAGTATAGTTCGCAAAACATAGATCATATTGAAGCTATTCTTACCGATGAGAAAATACTTGATCTCTCAGCGTTAACCAAAAAAGGAATTATTCAGGAAAATTATACCTCATGCCCGCTATGTAAAAAAATTATTGAGTATGAGCAACTGCATAAAATGTTGGAGTTAGATGATGAAGATGGGAGGGCCAATGCTGCAGAACAAGTATCGGAATCAACACGTTCAACCGAAGTTAACCTTTTTCATATGAAACCTTTGTTATATAGTTCGTTAGAACACACGCCAGTCAACATCTGTTGGGGTCATGCTGTATGTAATACTAAACTAGGACAAATAGAATGTATTCCAGTTGATACTCTGATCTCTACAGGAGATGAAATTAAAATTAATAATAATGAAAGTTTGGGATGGTTAAGTAAAGATAAGAAAATGATTAGATCCTCTAATGGAGATACTTGGATAAAGATTTCTAACGGTAGTTAAATTCACATAAAAATCAGATTTAAATTCATGCTCTTTTAATGATGTGGAACTTTTTTCAGATCAAAACAGTTTGGGTCTTGTTGGATTCGATACTAATTTGGTCTGGATGAGACAATATCATTGCCAATTTTAATACAGTTACACTGACAAACTAAGATATCATAAAAAGATTAGAGGTGCTTTCCCCATTGCGCTAGGGCTGCAGCCGCTGCCACCCAGTCCCGAAGGTCGTCATACACCGGAACTCCCTCGTTTTCTATGAGTTTTGATATCTTTTGCGTGTACGGTCCGCCGTTTCCACCTACAAGCAACGGCTTTTTCTTTTGCTTTGAAAAGTCCGCCAGATGCTGGATGATTGTCTCCTCAAGCGGATCATCCTGGAATACAAACCAGGGCATCACGATGTCCACGTTTGGATCCTCCATGAACTTTTCAATTGTGTATCTATAGTCATCTGCGTTTGCGCCGCCAGTCACATCTGCAGGGTTTCCCTTTCCAATCACATATGTCGGCGGAAAGTGCGCCTTCATTTCCTGCAAGGTTTTTGGCGTTACTTTGGCAAGCTCAAGTCCAAGTCTTTCAAAGTGGTCTATTCCTCCAATCATCGGTCCTGCGCCGTTGCTGCACATTGCGGCCCTGTTTCCCTTTGCCGCAGGCTGCCATGCAAGCGCCTTTGTGACTGCCGCAAGTTCCTGGTAGCTGTCAACTGAGATGATTCCTGCCTGCTTGAATGCGCCCATTATGATTGCGTTGGAACCGCCAAGTGAGCCGGTGTGCGATGCTGCCTGCTTTGCGCCGGCCTCAGTCCTTCCGCTCTTCCAGATCACTACTGGTTTTTTCTTTTCCTTCATCACGCGCTTGGCAGTCTCGATGAACTTGCGTCCGTCCCCGAATCCTTCCACGTATAGTGCAATTACCTTTGTCTGGTCGTCCCCTGCAAGGTACCATATCATGTCTGCCTCGTCCACATCGGAACGATTCCCGTAGCTGACCATCTTGGACAGCCCGAACGCATCCGCAGTCTCCAGGAAGCTGATTCCCATGGTTCCGCTCTGAGACAGCAATGCAACAGGTCCCAATTTTGCTCGGACCATTCTTTCCTGCCCCTGGAATGCGCAGTCAAGCCTGTTTGCGGCATTGAACATTCCAATACAGTTGGGGCCGATAATTCTGATTTTGTGCTTTTCTGATAGCTGCTTTATCTGGGATTCATAGTCTGCCCGCTCCCCTCCAAGCTCCTTTCCGCCTCCTGACACAATCACCACATTGTGTATTCCCTTCTTTGCGCAGGATTCCAGCACCGGCGGAGTGACTGAGAGGTCAACGCACACCACGACAAGATCAACTGGCTCTGGAATTGCGTCAACTGAGGGATAGCACTTGATTCCGAGGATCTCCTCTGCCTTTGGGTTGATCGGGTAGACCTTTCCGGTATAGTCGTGCTTTGCAAGGCTGTCCAGGACAGAGTTTCCGACCTTTCCAGGTGTGGCAGATGCCCCGACAAGTGCGACTGACTTTGGAGTGAAGAACTTTTCCATGAAAGAGTCGTTTGGCTTTTCCTTTGATATGGCGTTCTTGTTTACTTCCTTTGATAGTATGATTTTTGCATCCACCACAAAGTACGACTTTGCGTAGACCATGACTGGGTTAAAGTCGATGCTGTTGACGTACCTTGCATTGTCGACCCCAATCTTTCCAATTTGGACTAGCGCCTTTGCAAGCATGTTCAGGTCGATTGGCTCGCTTCCTCGGAATCCCTTGAATATCTTTGATGACTTTAGCTCGTTTAGCATTGACTTTGCGTCCGCAGTTGTGATCGGCAGCATCCTAAACGCCACGTCCTTGAACACCTCGGTCATCACGCCGCCCAATCCTACCATTATAACCGGACCAAACTGAGGATCAGTCTGGATTCCCACTATAAGCTCGATTCCCTTTGGGACCATTTTTTCCAGCAGCACGCCCTTTACCTGGACTCCCTTTTTCTTTGAGAGCCTGCCGTACATGTCGGTAAATGTTTTTCTTACGTCCTTGTCGTTGTCGATTCCGACCTTCACTCCCCCGACGTCGGTCTTGTGAAGGATTTGCGGGGAAACTATCTTCATCACAAGAGGGTAGCCGATTTTCTTTGCGGCCTTTACTGCCTCGTCTGCCGAGTTTACCAGCGCGTATGGAGGGACTTTGACCCCATATGTCTTGAGGATGGATTTTGATGTCTCTTCTGTGATTACTTTGTGATCTGTTTTTATCGTCTCTTCAAAAATTTTTATTGTTGAATTCATAATGTGA
>SCVO01000056.1 GCA_004322465.1 Candidatus Nitrosotenuis sp. | reverse complement strand
TTATTGTTTTGTTTTTCATCATTGATGCCATTTTGATGTGCAAATAATAAAGAAGTTTCCATATTGATTGCGTATTATACGGTGAATATCATAGACTATATAGATTAGAATTCTAATTTTCGGTTTACGCATAAAATAGCAATCTAATTCTGGAAAACTAAATCTAATTCTGGAAAACTAAATCCAATTCATAATAAATTAGTTTATACTTAATCAAATCTATATAGTGTATGAAGATTTACGGATGAAACGTAATCTATGTCGATTATTTGTATATAACAAATCACAACCTCAATGATCAATGAAGAAAATACTTTCAATAACACTCAGCCTAATTCTTATTGCAAGTGTCTTTGTACCGTTGTCTGCAAGTGCAGCACAGGGACCAGATCCGCCAAAGTCTGAAAAGAAATTTGCGATAAATGGAGCAGGAGCTACATTCCCATTTCCTCTAATTGACACATGGAGAGTGGAATACAACAAGCTGTATCCAAATGTAAATCTAAATTATCAGTCAATTGGCAGTGGCGGAGGGGTAAAACAACACACAGAAAAAACTGTTAACTTTGGCGCATCGGATGCACCACTTACGACAGATGAATACACTCTTGCTTCAGGCACATTACACATTCCAGAAGCAATTGGATCTGTAGTTCTGGCATATTACTTGCCCGAAGTTCCAAAGTCTGGACTCAAACTAACTGGCGAAATTGTATCTGATATCTATCTTGGAAAAATAAAGAAATGGAATGATCCAAAAATTACCGAGCTAAACCCTGATACCAAAATGCCTGACAGGCCAATACTTGTTGTTAGACGATCAGATGGATCAGGAACCACATATGTGTTCACGGACTATCTGTCAAAGATAAGCAAGGACTGGGCAACTAAGGTAGGTACGGGAAAAAGCGTTCCATGGCCGACCGGTGTTGGAGCTGCAGGAAACGAGGGAGTCGCATGGGCAACAAGAAACACGAAATATGCGATTGGCTATGTTGAATTAGCATATGCGTACCAAAATGGGATGACATATGCATACTTGCAAAACGCGGACAAAACTGGCTTTATTGAGCCGAACTTTGATACCGTATTTGACGCAGTAAAGGCGTTCCCAATAGACAAGCTCCCAAAACCTGAAGCAGATTGGAGTTCTGTAAGCATGACTAACGCACCAGGACCAAACGCGTATCCGATAGCAAGCTTCACATATCTTCTTGTATATCAGAACCTAAACCAAGCTGTATCTGACAAGGACACGGCAAAAACACTCGTGCATATGATTAACTGGATGGTGACTGATGGACAAAAGTTCTCAAAACCATTGCTGTACGTGCCTCTGCCTCCAGCAGTACAAGAGCTTGACAAACAAGCCTTGAGTAAACTCACATACGACGGAGAACAGATATGGAAATATCAGTCAAAACCAGTAGTCAGTTTGGATCTCACAAAATCATCAACCAAAACAGACACAGCAAAAACAAACACTACCAAAACAGATGTCTCAAAAAAGGATGCAAAAAAGACAGACGCAGCAAAGATAGAACCTAAGAAATCTACAACAAAGGACACAAAGAAGACAACTGAGAAAAAACCAAAGCCAACTACAAAGCAAACTGTAAAACCTACAGTAAAAAAAACTGTAAAACCAACGACTGTAAAACCAACCACAAGTAGCAAGTAAGACAAAAACTGCTACATACTAAATTTTTCTTACTAGAGTAAATTTTGGCTTTTTTGGATCAATCTCTTCATGCATGTCTACGTTACTGATTATCTTTACCTTGAATTCTTGCCAGCGCTTGTACATGTTTCTGCCCCATATTGGAATGGGGGAATCTTCTATCTGATCTTCGTTTTCCGAAAAGAATTCAACATTCAAAATGTATTTTCGAGAAACTCTGAATATCTCATTTACTGATTTTTCCATGTCTGAACTGTCAATGTGGTTTAGGACATTTCTCGTAAATACAAAGTCAAAGGAAGAATCCTCAAACGGCAATTCAGTAATGGAGCCTACTTTGAACTTGAAATGAGGTAGATTTTGCCCCGCATTCCTAATTGCAGATTCATTTGGATCAATTCCGGAAACATCAAAATCTTTTGAGAATAATTTTAAATCGTTTCCAGAGTTGCATCCGACCTCAAGTACATTCTGAGATCTCAGTGACGTGGCAAGATCTCGGATGAACTTTGCCATCTCTTCGTTGTAGTTTGAATCAGAGCTTTCTGCGTACTGATTCCAATATTCTGTATTGCTCAATGCAGAATCTCAAAGTATGTTGTATTTGATATTAATCAGTGGACGCATTTGCAGGGAACCATCTTGGTATCAAAGGTGCAGTCGTGAGGGCCTTCGGATTTTGCATCGGTTGGAATTTCCTTCATGCATTCTGAATGCCTGCCTTTTTTGCAAAACCAGCAAATTCCCTCATTTGTTCCTCCGACCGAACAAGAATCCATGATTATGGTATGATAAAATCTCTAAAAAACCTAGTTCTAGATGTATTTTAGCCAGTGAACAAATCGCTCGTCATTGCCCATTGCCACATCCATGAACGATTTTTGCAGCTGTTTTGTGGTCTTGCCTATCTTCCCGTCTCCAATGGACACGTCATCTACCTGAGCTACTGACTTTACCTCTGCAGCGGTACCGGTCATGAATATCTCGTCTGCGGAATAAAGGTCATCTCTGTCAAGCTCTTTTTCAATTACGTTTTGTCCGTCTGCACGAAGTATCTGAATTACGCTGTCCCGAGTTATTCCTTCCAGTATTCCGGATGTAAGTGGCGGTGTGAAAATTTCGCCGTTTCTTATAACAAAGATGTTTTCTGCGCTACCCTCCGTGATCTTTCCATGATAGTTTAGCATTATTGCTTCGTCATACCCATTGTTTAGCGCCTCTACTCTTGCAAGTGCCGCATTAGCATAGTTTGATGCAGCCTTTGCCTGCATTGGCTGTGCTCTGGAGTCGATTCGAAGCCAGCTTGAAATTTTGCATCTTGCGCCTGTTAGTTTTCCTGCTTTTGACTCGCCAAGCTTCCATTCCCAACATGCGATGGACACGTCTACCTTGTTTGGAGTAGGAGTCAGTCCCATGGTGCCGTATCCATAGTATGCCAACGGTCTGATGTAGCATTCCCTAAGGCTGCTTGCCTTTACTGTTTTTATTATTCCGTCTGTAATCTGATCTTTTGAAAACTGCATTTTCATTGAATACATTTTTGCTGATCTGAATAATCTGTCCACATGCTCTGGAAGTCTAAAAATGGCAGAGCCATTTGGCGTGTCATAGCATCTGATTCCTTCAAAAATTGCAGTTGAATAATGTAATGCGTGAGTTAAGACATGGACCTTTGCGTCCTTGAATGGTACTAGCTTGCCATTCATCCAGATCTTGCCTACTTCTTTCATGGAATGATGCATAAACATTCGTAATTTAAAGAGTTATCCCGTATGATTTGGGAACAGGACTAAATACCTACAGTGCGCACTAAATACATGGAACCAATCATCCCGATTGTAGCGGTGGCACTTCTTGTTGGCGGTCTTATTGGCCAGGGATTTGAGATGAGAAAAATACGAAACTCCGTTAAAACCGATGAAGAACTGAACCCAAAAAATGTGTTTACCGACAAGAGAAACATCAAGTGGTACGTAATGATTGGCGCAGGCCTTGTGCTGTGGTATGCGGCAGGCGGAAAATTCGGGCAATGACTCAGCAGTAATCAAACATTGTAATTGTATTTGCTCAAAGTCAGGCGTGGACTTGATAGACTATATAGATCAGGTCTAAATATTGCCTCGATCAATAATAAACAGTGCGTGTTTTGGGTAACGCCGGACTGAATCTAGATAAATGGTCCAAGAACAAACCCAGCGTGGCTCTGACGGGACAACCCTGAAGGGCCATTTGCGATTTTGTTTTTAGGTGAATGTAATTTTCGATCTTTCTGAATGCACTGCACGAATTGCTTTCTCAATGTTGTCATCAGAATCATCAGTTACTATTATCACCCGCGATGTCTCTTCCTGCGCGTCCATGTTCAAGATGTTAAGACCAGCATCGCCTATTCGTGCACTTGCCTTTGACACGATTTGATGGACCCGCCACATCTCATCCCCAATCAGTGTAATGACTCCGCGATTATACGTGATTGTTGCAAGGGAGTCAAATCCCAAAATGTATCTCTCGTTTCGTTTCACATAGTCAGAATCCAAAAACAGAATCCTTGTAAACTCGATGTCGTCTTTTGTAAATGGGGAAAGTATGACAAACTCGCTGTATCTTTTGTCTTTTTCCAGAGATTCAAGCAGTCTTTGCACAGCTTCACTTTCGATTTTTAGTATTGCGCAGTGTTTTTTACCTGTCACAATTTTTAGCGGGTGACCGTTTTGGCTATCTGATCTTCGCTTTATGGTTGTTATTTTCTGCGGATTTTTCATGTTTGTTATCATGATTGGCATGTCTACTCCATTTTCCAAAATTTCCTTGATCGCAATTGGGTCTAGAATCTTCATTCCAAACATTCCTGCAAGCCTTGCCTCATTGTATGAAAGCTGAGAAATGTCTTCCAATTCTTCTGAAACAACCCTTGGATCGGCTGACACGACAGCGCTGTCCTTTTCAAAATCGATTCTGGTGTCGTATTTTTTGTGAAACAGTATACCTAGATCGGCAGCTGTTCTGTCAGAGCCTCCGCGCTCATACGTAGTTTCTGTACCGTCGACAGTCTTTCCGATGAATCCGCCAAATGACAGAACATCGTTTTCCCTTAGGAGTCGCTCAACTGGCTCTATTCTCTTTAGGGACTCTGATGCAAGAAAATTCGTTGATTCTATGTTATTGTCCGTTATGATTGGCCAGATATCGTACGAGACCACGTCTGATTTTATGCCGTTGCTTCTCATGATGTAGTTCATCATGTATGACATGAGAATTTCGCCTGAAAATGCAAGTGCTCTTGAGCGTACCTCGTCCGCGAACGAGTGTCTACGCTTTGCCTCGCTGAATGCCTGCTGGGTCTTTTCCAAAAACGAATCGATTACCCTTTTGCATTCTGTCTTGTATAGCTCTGATACCAAGCTGAGAATCTTCTCATATGGTTTTCGGATATCGCTGATGTCTGGTGTGTTTCCCTCCTCCGCCTTTCTTCCAAGGAGGAGTGCCAAGTCGGTTAACGACTTTCTCTTTCCCTCATGTATGGTTAGGGGGGCAGAAAAAACTGTAATCACTTTGGAATCTCTCTTTAGTTCTTTTACGCGATTGATTATGTCTGATATGTGCTCTCCATCAATTCCGCTTGCGCTACCACCAAATTTTGCAACAGCTAATTTTTCCAATTCGCAGTTTTCAAAAACCCAAATCCTCTTTTAAGCATTAGCGCCTATGCCAGATATTTCCTGATTATTTCATAAGCGCGGCTTGCACCATTTGTTTCTACAGGCGCTCTTGCCGATTCTAGTTTTTGGGGAATTAGTGTGCCTAGACGAAGCACATCATCGTACTGATATCCCTCTTGTTTTGCGTTGTCCTCCTGCTCAAAATGATTCTTGACTGGAATGAAAATTCCAGGAGTTCCATACGCTCTTGCCTCATCGATGGTGGATTTTCCTGCAAGCGAAATGACAAGGTCTGACGCATAAATTATCTCGTGTAAATTGTTGACAAACCCAAGATTTCTGATGTTTTGTGTATCTAGTTTAAGAGACGGCCCTGGCACAACCACCAGGTCCGCATCAATCTTTAGCTTTGAAAATACGTCGATTGTTTTCTCAATTAGAAATCTGCCTGCATCACTTCCACCGACACTTAGCGTGATTGTCTTTTTGGAAAATGAGAATTGTTTCCTTAATTCATCTCTACTATATTTTGTAGTTCGTACTATCGGTCCAACCCTTTTGATGTTGTCCTGATCCTGACCAAATTCCGGCATTATCACAACATTACATTTTTGTATGATTTCTCTCATGGACTGGTTCATCTTTTTTTCGATGAGTGAGCCAATTCCTCTTGTGAATTTTGTCTCTAAGATGTCCGTGATTAGAATGGACGGAATTTTGTTTTGTTGCGCTATGACAAGTGACGCAAAATCTTCATCACTTACGATTACCTTGGGATTTTCCTTTCTCACAAATTCTTTTGCGATAACACTGCATTTTTTGTAATATTGGTAGTATGTGAAAAGCCATTTGAGAGGTTTTTGAAGCACTCCGTTTTCAATTTTAAACTTTGGAGTAACATAAGAGTCATTTACTGAAAATCCATATTCTGCAAATAACTTGGCAGCACCATTTCCAGTTACAAATTTTGCTAAAATGCCATCAAAATGCTGAGCAATTGCAATATCGCGTGTAGCATGACCCAATCCAGTGGGACTACAGAAAAACCCGACATCTAGTTTGTCAGTCAATGATTCATCTTATTCGATTTCTCAAAGTTTAAATGGTTTCTGAGAAGGAATTTCGCTGGGCTCATGGTCCAGATCGGTTATGACGTCGCCCTTACACGGCGAAAATCCAGGGTTCAAATCCCTGTGGGCCCATACATACGTAATTAGCTGACTCTATCACGGCCATTCCAATTACAGCCGTAGTATGATATCGATCATCAAAACAACGCTTCCTACTGCCACCGTTATTATCATGAATGGGAATCCGACTTTGAAGAACTGATTGAAGGTAATCTTGTGGCCGTACTTTTCCGACAATCCGATGGCAATGACTCCTGCGCTGGATCCGATAAGCGTGCCGTTCCCGCCAAGTCCTACTCCCAAGGATAGTGCCCACCACAATGGACTGATTGCATAATTAAACGCTGTAGCAATGGTGGGATTTTGATTTAGGATCTCGATTAGGGGTATCATGGTTGCCGCAAATGGAATGTTGTCTACAAAGGAACTTGCAATGGCCGATACCCACGTTATCATGAAGAAGCTTGCCCATGGATTTCCGCCCGTAATGCCAAGTGCAGTCTTTGCCAATGCGTCAATCATTCCTGATTCTCTCCCTACGCTGATTGTGATGAAAAGGCCTGCAAAGAATATGAGGGTGGTCCAGTCAACCTCATGCAATATTTTTTCAGGTTTTATTTTTGATATTAGTAACAAAACACCTGCACCGCCAAGGGCAATGATTGAAGGCTCGACATGCAAAATTCCATGAATAACAAAAAGCGCTATGACGCTGAACAACACCAGTAATGATTTTTTCAACAATGGTCTGTCTTTGATAAAAGATCTCTCGTCCTGACTCATTACTTCTTCAAGATTTTGCGGCGTTGCCTTGAGATCCTTTCTAAAAAACACTCTGAACAGAATCAGCGATGCTATTAACGAAAGCCCAATCGTAGGTCCCATGTGGAACAAAAACGAATTAAAGTCAATGTTGGCAGCTGAGCCTATCATTATGTTGGGTGGATCCCCGATGAGAGTGGCAGTTCCGCCTATGTTTGACGCAAGTATTTCTGCTAGTATGAATGGAACGGGCGATAGGCGAAAAGCTCTGAATATGGAAATTGTGACAGGTAGCATAAGCAGAATCGTTGTAACATTATCTATGAACATGGACGTCACTGCGGTAAACACGCTCATCATGACCAGCAGCTTCCACATGTTTCCCTTGGATGCCTTGCTCATTTTGATTCCAATATACTGGAAGATGCCTGTCTCAGCTAGAATGGCCACAATGATCATCATTCCCAGCAAAAGTCCTATTGTGTTAAAGTCAATGGAGTGAACCGCAAATTCAAAACTTTTGTCAGCTGAAAAAAGGCCCGTGGCAATGCCAATTATGATTGCAATGGTAGCTGCAACTATCACAATTACGGTTCTATGAACAATTTCAAACGCAAGTGCGACGTATATTGAAAGCAGAACTATGGCCAAAAGACGCAAGGAAACGCTTGCGTCAAACCCGATCATTCCAGGAACGATCCAAATCAGAATGGAAAGAACACTTAGAAGCAGCAGTCCTATGGCTGTTTTTTTGTTAGTTGATTGGATGTGGTCAGAAGACGCGGTCATCAACTACCTTCAGAAAGGTCTCTGAAAAATCTTTTGTAGTGTTTTTCACCGTGTCTGATTCTGCCGATTCGGTACCATTCCATTCTGAAATTTCCTCATTGGAAGCATGATTTTCAAAATAGTTCCATCTTGCTTTAATGATAAAGTGGCTAGTTATCGGCATGAAAGCATACGTGATACTTGTAATGATGTTGGCAATGACCATATCCACAATTGCTGATGCGCACGCAGCAGCAGGCTCTACAGTACCACCAAAAGATCAGCCAAACTATCACTCAAAAATAACAAAAGTGAAAATCGATGGAAAAAATCTGGAGATTGTAGAGTTTCAGTGCAAGCTAGCAAAATAGCCGTTTGCAAAAATATTTTTTAGTAACGCAATCCTATGTTGATATAGAAAAACAATGATCTTTATCGTGCGTCTTGGGAAAAATGACTTCAAATGTTGATTTAGTAAAAAAATTCTACAGTTCTTTCAAGGCTAAAGATAAGCAAACCTATCTTCAGTTATGTGCCGATAACATAGAGTGGCAAGTATTGGACGGCATGCCTGGCGGCGGCGCCATATATATTGGAAAAACGGCAGTCTTTGAGAAATACTTTCGACATCTCTTTTCAAATTTTGCAGAGTTTCATGCAGTTCCTGAAGAGTTCCTTGACGCCGGACACATGATAGCTGTTCTTGGAAAATATGAAATGGTGTCAAAAAAGTCAAGGAATGCATTCACGTCGCCATTTGCCCATGTGTACACAATCAAAAACGACAAAATAATTCTGTTTAGGCAATATGCAGATACTGTACAAATCCGGGCAGCGGCAAATGACTAGTTGAATTTCTACTGCTCAATTGTCATGGTATAGCTCAATGCAGATTGCTCAAATCCAATCTTTTTGTAGAATTGATGAGCGTCCTTTCTTTGATTTCCGGATTCTAGCCTTATTCTGAAACATTTTTTCTTTTTGGCTATGTTGACACACGACTTAATGAGAGATTTTCCCACTCCTAACCCTCTGTGATCTTCTGATACGACGAGCTCTGGAATGTATAATTCCAATTTGGTGCGATTTAGTCTTGGGAGCAACATTATGCTTACAAGACCAATAATCTTGGAATTGCACTCAGATACGATGATCTTCTTGTCGTTCTCATCGAGATACTGGAAAATTCGTTTTCTAAACGCAGTATGTTCTGAGCTGGTTTTTGGTCTTGGCCTTTGTAATTGGTATAAAAGATTTAAAATTTCATCAAGATCTTTTTTGCTTGCTTTTCTGATTTTGATGTTCTTCATGTCTCATATTGCAATTCAAGGTATTAAACCAGTTTCCAATAAAACCGCAGCATCGTTCATGGCATGTTTCTACTATTTGCAACGTAGTAGAAAGTCAATGCGTTCTTTCTCTGTGTCTTTCTTTGGATCTTTGCTCCATCCTGGCTAGTCCTTCGGCAAATTTCTTCTTATCCTCTTCAGTTTGGAGCAATAGCTTCGGAACAGATGTCGGTCTACCGTTGTCGTCAAGGGCAACCGATGTCACAAAAGCAGTTCCAGTCAGGGTTCTTGCCCCGTTTCTCAAATTTTCAGATTCGACCCTGACTTCGATTTCCATTGACGAATTCTTGATGCAGTTTAGCCTTGCATTAAGAATTAGCAAGTCTCCGACAAAAACTGGCTTGAGAAAATCAACTTTGTCTATGCTTGCCGTCACTGCATTTGCTCCGCAGTGTCTTTGGGCTACAATTCCTGCCACAATATCAATTTGCTTTAGAATCTCGCCGCCGAACACATTTCCTGCCGGATTTGCATCAGATGGAAACATTCGGGTGATTACTTCGACTTTGGATTCGGTTGCGCTTTTTGCACTCAAGCAATCTGTATTTTCTTCCAAGTAATATCTACTATTCTGTGATTCTGGTTAGGCGTAAAATGGACATCTGTTCGCCACCATTCCTCCAAAAATCTTTTTTACGGACAAAAAATGATAAAAGAAATGGCAGACTTGACATTTAACGACAAGATGGTTTTGGTCCAGTTTGCAATCCAAAAGTACGAAAATGAAGCAATATTGATTGAAAAGCTCAAGACTGTCTTGTCAGAAAAAGATGCACAACGAAGCATTGATACGCTGATTGGGACACAGCGAGTGCGAAGAATCGGACCTGAAATCTTGGAAAACAACACTAGTCACACCGAACTACCGGACCTTCCCGATCATCTAAAACCGATAATTGATAGTCTGTAGATGGGCTCTGCCGAATCTGCGGTCCGTCTCTGAGTTTCTCCGTGTAAAATGCCGACCCATTCACACGTTCATTTTTACGCATTCTTAGCTGACAAAACTGAACTAGAATCCTCTAAGGCCTGTCGGCCTTACCACTTCTGGATGCTGCTTCATCCACGATATCTTGTCTAGCATCGTCTGCTTGTCTTGGGGGAACGTTCCCTTGATGGTGTATGCATTGGAGCCGTGGTTTGCCCTAAAAATCACCTCGTTCTTCACATCAATACGTCCTATCAAATCCTCAAGCTCATCCAGTGATTCGGAATCGTTTACTGGAATAAACGGCTCTCCAAACTTTGTCTTAAACTCCTCTTTAATTCCATTTTCCAAGTATAATGTTAAAGCTCCAACATAATGCGGTGCTGATGCATTTATCACCTCCGCCGTTCCCCTGATGTGTTCCTTGGAATGTGTCTTGCCGCCCAGTCCCAAAATTATCATGCATGACAAAATGTATCCGACATCCATTGCCTTTTTACAAGCCCGAATTATGGTTGCAGCAGTAGCTCCCTTTGTCACCTTTTTTAAAATAAGATCGGAACCGCTCTCAATTCCCAAATAAAACATGTTCAGTCCTGAATCTCTTAACGACTTGAGTTCCTCTGGAGTCTTTTTGAGAACGTTCATCGGCATTGCATAGCATGAAACTCTCTCCAAGTTTGGGAATTTTTCATAAAGATACTTTACAATCTTTTCCATATAGTCAGTCTCTAGATTTAGCGCATCTCCATCCGCAAGAAAAATTCTGCGAGTTTCTGGCAGTGTCTTTGACATGATGTCAATTTCTGCTTTTACCTCTTCCCACGGTCTTTCCGAATATTCTTTTGATCTGTACATGTCACAAAACGAGCACTCGTTAAACGAGCATCCCAACGTGACCTGAAATATCAGCGAATCTGCCTCAGATGGAGGCCTATACAGTGGATAGGAATAGTTTAGCATCATGATTTTATACACCGTATCTTGGTCAATTTGCTATATTATTTTTGCAGTCACAAGCATCTTTTTCTAGTCACACAAAAACTTGATTCATAATGGCAAATGATCCATACGCGAAGCGGCTCCTGTGGTTCGTATTTGCAGGCTCAAGGGGCGGGTTGAATCGATTGAGGCTTGTCTCCGTACTGAAAAACACGCCGCTCAACGCAAACCAGCTTGCAAAGGAATTGAGCCTTGACTACAAGGCAATCCAGCACCACATACAGGTTCTTGAGAAAAACAACATCGTAACCAAAGTCGGAGAAAAATACAATGTCACCTACTTCATATCAAATTTCCTTGAGGTTAACATGGATTCATTTAACGAGATTGCTGGAAAGCTGGAAAAAAAATAGCGATCCAAGGGCTTTTTCTAACTGGAATATTCGATAAGATTCGGTTACGCTTCCTCTGATAATGAGTATGTGATAAAAATAAGATTTTTGTATGGCTGTCAGAAGTTAGATTGGTATGGTTAAACTAAGTGATCTGAGAGCCTGCAAACAATGCCACATGGTATATTTCAAAACCTCATCGGAAAAATGCGCACACTGTAATGCGTCAGCGCAACAAGAAGAAATAAAATTCGATTAGAATTTCACACGGATCTTTATTGCGACGATCCACATCCTATAACTTTCCAGTATACGTAATTTACCAAATTTCAGTTGACTAATTATCTGAATATTTAGAAATTAATTACAAAAATTACCTGGATCTGAGATCGCTAATGATTTTTCACTGCAAATTTTTTGCAATTGTTTTTAATGTGTACTCTTTGTCCAATAAAATTTTATCAAAATAATTGACAGCATTAGATATATTATCTAGTAGAATCTTGGTTATGGGATATGGATTATCACAATTTCCGTGGAAAAAACATTCCTCACATAGAAGTTAATCCTGACATGAAAATTGATGATCTTGTCGAAATTTATGCGAGCTCAGGTTACAACGCAAGACAGCTTGGGGAAGCTGCAAAATTATTCCGCAAGATGATTGAGGATGATGCAACAATTTGTCTTACCATTGCTGGCGCCATGACGCCAGTCGGATTTGGCGGTTTATTCAAATCTCTAATCGAAAAGGGGTTTGTTGACTGGATAATATCTACAGGCTCCAATCTGTACCACGAAGATCATTTTGCATGGAATTTACCCGTAAAACAAGGGCATTTTGAGGTAGATGACATGATCCTGTATCAGAAAGACATTGTCAGGATAAGGGACGTCTACATCAAAGGCGAGGAAACACTGAAAAAACAGGATACAATCGTGCAAAAAATGTTTGAAAACAATCTGTTTGAAAAACCATTCACCACTGCGGAGTTTGCAAACTGGATGGGCAAATATTCAAAGGAGCACTCAAAACATCCAGAAAGAAGTTTTGTTGTCTCTGCATATGATCATGACGTGCCGCTTTACATTTCAACACTGAAGGATTCTTCACTTGCCCTTGATCTGGCGCCCCTCAGACTTGCCAACAAGCCGTTTTCGCTTGACTTTGTAAGGGAGATAATTGAGCAGGCAGCGATTTTATATAATTCGAAAAAAGCGGGAATTGTAGAGATAGGCGGCGGCGTCCCAAAAAACACTGCACAGCAGACTGGTCCGTTATTGGACCAGATCTTGGGCCTTGGTCATGGAGGACAGAATTACATTATCCAAATTACTGATGCTAGGCCAGATACCGGAGGCCTGTCTGGGGCTACCCTTCAAGAAGGCAAGTCTTGGGGAAAAGTAAAGGATTCTCACGAAGATGTAATTGTAGTCTATGCCGACGCCACAATAGCGTTTCCTGTCTTGTGCTTGTATGCGCTTAGTATGGAAAGCCCACGAAAACCAAAACGACTGTACAAGAAATTAGGACAATATTACGAGGATCTTTCTGAGACCTATTTTAACAAAAATAAATTAAAGCAGCCATAATTGCCTGTTCGTCTTTTCTTATAAAATTATTCAGAGTATCAAGACTGCTGCTGCAAAAACTGTAGTCCATCTTTCCTTTAGATCTCCGACTGCGCTCTGAGTTATGTTTCTGGTTCTGTATATCTGCTTAGAGACTTTCCATTGGTGCCTTTTTTCGTCCCAGTTCTTGTCAACATCGAATGGTATTCCTAGAGATGAGGCTAACATCTGGGCTGCAATGTCTTCGGCATAATCGCCGGCTTCTTTTTCAGTTTCTCCAAAAGAGTGGTACTCTGATAGATATCCCCATCTTTTCTTGTTCACTGGCTCTGCCAACCCTACCGAAGCTGCCATCAACCTGTGAGGTTCATTGGACTGTTGGCGCGCATAGATGACAAATTGTACGCTGCCTGGACGTATCATCTTTAATCCCTCTGCACGAGAAATTATTTCCGCTCCTGGTGGAAGTATGCTTGAAACTAGCACCAAGTTCGTGTTTGGAATGCCAGCATCCCGTAACGCATACTCAAAGCTTGTAAGCTGATCCTGATGCACTCCTTTGCCTTTTGTGAAGAACATTTTTTTGGGAACCAGATCCAGCATCCCACAAGTAGGCCTGAATGGTATATAAAATCTTTTTAGGGAAAAAATGAAATTTCAAGAAATTTATACTACAAGCCAAATTAGAACAGAATGGAACATAACAGAGCAGTAAAAGATATTTCAATAAAAAATGGCGATAATATTCAAAGTATCTTTGATCAGCTATCAACATCAGGCGGTTTTGAATCGCGAAATCTTGCTGAAGGCCTTGAAATTCTCTCGACAATGATGAATGATAAGGACTGTGTCAAGTTTCTTTCGTTTGTCGCAGCGATTACATCTACTGGCCTTCGAGGAATAATCGCTGACATGCTTAAGAAAAAAATGTTTGATGTTGTCATTACTACATGTGGTGCACTAGATCACGATATTGCAAGATATTTTTCAAATTATCTGGAAGGATCATTTACCCTGGATGATGCGGAGCTCTTAGAAAAGAACATCCACAGATTGGGCAACGTGCTTGTCCCTATGGAAAGCTATGGGCCAATAATCGAAGAAAAGATGCAGATGTTCTTAGAGGCAGCTTACAAATCCGGCAGAAAAGAAATGTCTACTGCAGACATTACAAGAATGATAGGCGAAAACCTAGGCGAGGGCTCGTTCCTGTATTGGGCATACAAGAACAACATACCTGTGATAGTGCCTGGAATCGTAGATGGCGCGGTAGGTAGTCAGATCTGGATGTTTACCCAAAAACACAGTGATTTCAAACTCAACGTTGTAGCTGATAGCGAGGTTTTATCGTCACTTATTTTTAAAGCAAAAAAATCGGGCGCCCTTATGCTAGGCGGCGGTATATCAAAACACCATACTCTTTGGTGGAACCAATACCGGGATGGACTTGACTATGCTGTCTACATTACCACTGCGCAGGAATTTGACGGAAGCCTGAGCGGTGCCCTGGTAAGAGAGGCAATTTCATGGGGCAAGGTTACCCAGAATGCAAAACAAACTACGATACATGCTGAGATAACTACAATCTTGCCGTTTCTTTATTCCGCACTTCTTGCTAGAATAAAATAGCTAAGAGGGAATTACGAACAAGTTATTTTACGAGCAGAACGTCTTTTTTTGAATTAGACACAACACCATTTGAGACACTGCCGAGCAATTTAGAGCCCCAATCAGCTCTGCCCAACACAATGAGATCGAATTCTTTTTCATGTTCTAACAGTGTTTCTCTTGGCTGTCCTTTTGCAATAATCTGCGCAAATTCTATTCCATTTTCTTTGCACTTTTCTTTTGCGATTTCCAAATACTTTTCAGCGTTTTCCTTTTCATGTTTTCTCCAACGCTGTTCTAAAGCAACATACAGGTTTCTAGGATAAGGAGCGAGAACGTAAATTCCTGTAATCGAGGCACCAATGCCCTTAGCTATTGGAATTGCCACATTCAAACATCTGTTTAAACTAGATTCGTTTCCAACTGCAACAAGAATTTTCTTGATTGGTTTCATGCTGAAAAGAAAGTCTCTTTTATCTAAATATGTTGCTCTTGCAAAATTTGTTACCGGTATAATACCTGTAGTGTTTTAGACATGATATTCGTACATTACGAATAATTCTAAAAGCAACTTGTTGACAAAAATCTGTTTCAACAAAAAATATCAACAAACTGTATCTCGGCAGAAAATTAATTTTCTACTGTCTTTCTATTGCAAATACAATGCCATAATAATCGGAAAATGACACTTCGGTGACCCTGAGGTCATATTTTTTCTTTAGCTGCTCCAGAAATTCAAGTTTTACCGTATGCTCATTAGTCTTAATTTTGACCTTATCGCCGTCTATCAGTCTCTCCCAGTCCGGCTTGTGCTCGTTTATGAAACCAAAAATATCATCATATCTTGCCAAATTGTCATTCTCAATACCCATGGCTCATTTCTTCTATTGATTTGAATCTTAAACCTTTGTTATGGCAGTATTTTTTGATTTTAGTAGTAGTGGTGCATTTGTCGTTGTTCTAACCCCTCTTGCTCAAAGTGGTTGTGTGCTTTTCCACCATCATGATGCGCATGAACTGTTCCATCAATATGGCAGTGCGTATTGTCGATTTCATCCTTCATGAATATGTCATTGACATTTAGTATCATGTTAGTTACTGCAACTCCTGTTTTGATCATCTGTTGTTTTACTACTGATGTCTCAATGACCTCGTTTGGAAATATTTCTGAAACCTTTCTTTTTTCAGAATCTATGCCGTACCATTTGAGTATGCCCTTGTCACTGTTTGCATACCTTGCTCTCAGCTGAGTCAGTGTATCTATTGGATCCATGCCTACGTTTCTTGCCAGGGTTATTGGGATTTCCTCAATGGATTCGGCAAATCTTTCAATCACAATCTGTTCCCGCCCTGTAATTGATGTGCTCCGTTCTCTGATTCTGTCTGCGATAATCGCCTCAGTCGAACCTCCGCCGCGAACAATGAACGAGCTCTCGATAAAGTTCCGTAGGACATAAATCGCGTTCAACGTGTTCCTATGAAACTCGTCAAGATAGCGCTTGGAGTTGCATCTCAGCAAAATAGTTACGGATTTGGGGTTTATGCCTCCTTCTATGAACACCATCTTGTCGCCGCCAACGTTTTTCTCGTATACTTTTCTTGCAAATCCTATCTCATCCTTGGAAATATTCTCTAAACTCTCGCACGTTTTAGCCCCTGTGGATCTTTCAAGCCATGAAAGGTCGTTCATCTTTACTCTCCGCATGGACATTATTCCTTCTTTTGAGAGATATTCCTGCGCGATGGCGTTGATTCCCTTTCTGGATATTACGACGTTAGCTCCGGAGTCGACAATTTTTTTTACCTTTGCACGAATGTCTACTGTTTCCTGATTCAGAAAAAGCATCATCTGCTCAGGTGAGTTTATTTCGATTTGTTCGTCTGTTTTTGGGCGCATCATTTCTAGGGGCTCATTTAATAGGAGGATTTTTGCGTTTTCGATACTTCGCGGCATGGCTGCATTATCAATCGTCTTGTCGATTACAGTTCCTCTTACCAGTTGAATGCTGTTCGCATTTCCTGCTTTTTCCTCAATCTTTATGTCGTCTACGTCTATCTCTTTTTTGTGTAAATTGGCCACGCTGCAAACTGCATCTACAATTAGATCCGTAATGGATACGTCCTCAGGTACCAAACTAGTCATCGCCTTTCCTGTTAAGCATGATGTGACAAGATTAGACATGATTTTTCTGTCGGTAGTACTTTTTTCCTTCTTAATTTCATCAAGGACGTCTAATGCAAATTCTAAACCTTTCTCATAACCCCTGATAATTGTCGCCGGCGCTATTTCCATCTTTAGTAACTCTTGTGATTTTTTCAGTAACATTCCAATTAAGATGGCTGTAGAGACGGTCCCATCGCCCACATGAGTATCAACCGTGTTGACTCCCTCGATGATGGCTTTTGCCACCGGATGCTTAACATCAATTTTTCTCAAAAATGCTCCGCCGTGTTTTGTGATGGTATCCTCGCCAAGAATATCGATGAAAACTTTTTCCATCCCACGAGGGCCAAGTGATGTCTTGATTACATCCGTAACCATTCCGCCCACAATCAAATTTAATTTTCTGGATTCTTCTGTTCCGACCCGCGCTGTATCATGATTGAGTAGACCGGGATACTTCATTCAATTGAGGTGTTTCTTAAAATATTAAAGTATATCTGCCAAAAATTTAACTGCTAAAAATCCAAAGCATATTGGCATTCATGTTACAGTGCTAAGCAACAGCATTTTTTCAAAAATTAATTTTCAACAAAATCTTGATTGTGTTTTACTTTGCGTTATCTGATACTGTGTCTGATCCATTAGTCAAATTCATACTGTTCTTAAACTGCAAGATCTTTGACATTATCTCATGAAGAGAAGCCATTGGACCACATATCTACAAGTCTTCTGCTGCGCAATCTGGAGCAAAAAATAGGCAGTCTTCTTTTTCATATTGCCATTCTTTAGTAATTATCTGAATTTTTTTCCTGGTAAATTGTGCAATGATATTGTTTTTACTTATAAAACGTATAATACGTAATTTTTTGGTAATTATTGTATTTTTTTCTAATAAAGATGTGTTCTTTGTATTATTTTACAATCATAAAACGTATAATACTTAATTTTTTTAATGCTTAAATAATTTTTAATTTAACGCAAAGTCATGGTGGAGATAAACGGTTATGGGGTGGCCGTAATTGGTTTTCTTGTCGCATCATTAGTAATTGGGACTCTGACATACAAGCTTGTACAAAAAAGCGGTAGAAGATTAATCGTTGCGGGGAAAAGCCTGCCCTTATTTATGGTTGGGACAATGCTTGTGGCACAATCAGTTGATGGCAATTCGTCACTTGGGGCTGTTGCACTCATTTACCAATATGGTTTCTGGGCAGGAGCTGTGATACCGATTGGGCTGGGTATTTGCCTTATTCTCACCGGCGCGTTTTATGGAAAAAAGCTCAACAAAATGTCCATGTTTACTTTGCCTGACTATTATTTCAGAAGATTTGGAAATGCCTCGGAAGGAATTTCTGGAGTCTTGATGATAATAAGTTTCGTTGTACTAGTTGCTGGGAATTTTGCAGCCAGTGGTTTCATCTTACAGACTGTCTTGGGGATACCGTTCCTACTAGGTATTATTATTGCGGCATTGGTGGTCTTAACGTATACTATTGCGGGAGGATTATTTGCTTCTGCATACACTGATATTTTCCAGATATACCTCGCAATTGGCTCCTTCTGGGCGGCATTTCTTTTCTTTGCGGGCGGATTTTCTGGTGTTTCATTTGACACAATACTAGCTAGTGCTCCAGCAGGATACCTTGATCTTTCTGGACTGTTTGACACTGCAAACGGTGCTTTGATTAATTGGGCTGGAATCCTGGCATTGGGATTAGGTGATATAGTTGCACTTGACTTTATGGAAAGAGTATTTGCAGCGAAAGATCCAAAGACTGTGCGTCGAGGAGCTTTCATGGGAGCTGGACTCACATTATTTACTGTGATACCAGTTGGCATGCTTGGAATTATAGCATTTCATTTTCTGCCTGACCTCACGGATCCGTATCTTGCGCTACCTGAATTAGCTCTCAACCATATGCCGTTTGCGATAGGCGCAGGAATCCTGATGGGAGTGCTTGGAGCCTCAATGTCTACTGCGAACGGAGGTCTGCTTGCCATATCGAGCGTAATTTCTAGGAACCTACTTCAAAGAGTTATCAGGCGAAGGCTGTTAGGTAAGGAATCTTGGAATGATTCCAAGTTGCTCATGATAACTCGACTATGTGTTATCCCAGTTATGGTATCTGCACTCACTCTTGGTTACTTTATACCGCAACCGGGAGTTTATCTGATTCTCGCATTTGATATTGTGTTTGCTGGAGCTCTTGCCCCACTGACATTGGGGTTATTCTGGAAAAAATCTAACATGCCTGCAGCTTTGGTATCACTCATCGTTGGCTCGTTACTTCGATTGCTAATGTTCTTTGTCATCCCACCTGAGTTGGCCGGTCTAGATACAATGATACCACCGCCAATTTCTTTTGCACTCTTTATCATAGTGGCTCTTGCAACTCAGAAGAAATGGCCGGGCAAAGAAAGACACGATGTCAACGACTATGTTCCCCCAGAAGAGGATCTTGTATCGGGCGAGGACTTGAAACATTTCCATGCTACTACACCTGGAAGCAAATAACTAATGCCCTTAATTCCCATTGAACCGAAATTACCACAAACTTGTAGCTGAATTTCTATCTGACTAGCTATTGAAACATCAAAGTCTTAATCTGTTAAGGAATGATGCTTTTTTACTCTTCTCTATTCTGGATAGTATTTTGTTTTTATAATGTAATGATCTGGCGTTGCTTGGATCAATTTCTAGCGCTCTGTTGTAATATTTCAAGGCCTCATCCAATCTACCGGATTCAAAAAGCAAATAGGCCTTGTAACTTAGCGCATACACGTATTCCGGCTCTACCTCAATAGCTCTATCGCAGTAAATCATTGCAGATTCGTATTTTTTCTGATGGGCCAAAACCCAAACCATCGTGGTTAGTGCCTTGGAATGTCTTGGATCAATTTCTAGTGCCCTGCCGCACTGTGATACTGCATCTTCATATTTTTTTAAAAAATGCAGGGCTACTCCTTTACTATATAAGGCGCGAACGTTATCGGGCTCAATTTCCAACGCTTTCTCAAAATATGCTATTGCCTCCTGGTGTTTTCCTATTCTATTGTACAAGAGGCCTTTGTGAATATGGGGCTCAACATTACTTGGATCGATTTCCAGCGCTTTGTCAAAAAATGGCGTAACTCCTTTTGGCGGAACTCCGAGCAAGTCAAGTACAAAGCCCTTTGCGATTAAAGCACGGACGTTGCTTGGATTGTTTTCCAAGGCTTTGGTGTAAAAAGAAAGCGCCTCATCATATTTACCACGTCTCTTTAGCTCGTTGCCCTCGTCGTACAAATTTAAAGAATTACTGTATTGCATGTCTATCGATCTATCTATGCATGATACCGCCTCATCGTTTCTTCCAAGCTTGCCCAGTGCAAGTCCTTTGTTGTACAACGCATTGGAGTTGTCCTGCTCTTTTTCTAGCACACTGTTAAAACATGTTAGGGCTTCATCGTTTCTTCCAAGCTTGCCCAGTGCAAGTCCTTTGTTGTACAACGCGTTGGAATTGTCAGGTTCTTTCTCTAGAACTGTCTCAAAACATGTTATTGCCTTTTCGAAATTATTTTTTTCAGAAAAAGATATCCCTTTACTGATTATTTCGTCTGATTTTTTTACAGATCTACCATTCATGAATATTGGTAGTGTCAAAGCTTATTGAAGATTTATTTTCCACCCGTTGATAATCTGGCTACAAATTTTATTAAATTCAAGAATTTTTTCATTGCATCAATGTGCTGGGTAACCGTGCTGGAAGTTTTATTAGCTTGGCAATGCCATGCTTTTCGATGGTAAGCAAGCAAAACATGGTTGCAGTGATATTAATTTTGTTGGGAGTTGGACTGACTCAATTTAGGCCTCAAGAACCCTTTACTGTGGGGCTTGGCGTAGGGACAATCGCAATTGCATCAATGTGGATAGTTCTTCTCATAATACGAGACCTGAAAAAGAAATAAGCTATATGATCTCTAACTGAGTAATTTGCATCATATCGCAAAATTTGTGCCTACAATTCATCTAAAAACCGCATATTATATCAAAAATTATGCAATGTTGATAAGATCAGAATCTTCCAAACCTCTTCACATTTTTTACTTGATTTCTAAATCTGCATCTGATCTCTGCAAATAACTCACCAAAAGCAAACTGTCTTGCGGCGATTTTGTTTCTCTAACTGCGCTCTGGACACTCATTCCTTTTACACAAAACATATCGCGACATAATTCGGGTTGCATCGCTTTGGTTATTTTTAAAATGTCAAAAATTTTATTTCATTCATTAATGTGAAAATTATATAAACTTCTATTCCAAGTATGTCATGTGCCCGGTAAAGGTTACTCTACCATTGGATTAAAGCCTGACCTGCTAGCGAGATTGCAGAACATTACAAATACGTATTATCCTGGCATGTTTCTTCCTAGCACGCTGATAATCATGATGAATGAGGTTAAACGTGGGTATTACAGTGTAAATTCTCATAATATCAAATTAGATTCGTCTGGACGCTACAGCTCTATTACTATTAGACTTGATGTGGATGAGTGGTTAAAAGAAAACTATGCAGAACTGAAGGAAAAATATGAACAAAAGTATCATGTCAAGTGTTTTACTACATTTACCAGTTATTTTCTGGCAAACCTGTTTGAATCAAAACTTGATACTCAAAATCATGTGATTAGGTTAAAAGAATCTGATTTTGAATGGCTTCAAGAAGAATATGTGAAATTTAAAGCCAGTAGTAAGCTGAAGTACCCAATACCGACATTTGAAAAATTTGCTGACGCGTGCCTTAATGAATTATTTAATAAAGTCAAAGCCGCAAAGGAAATTCTAACACTAACCAATTTTTCTAGTACTTTGGATTTTAAAAATACCAAAAAAAGTTAAAGCGGAGTCTTTGTATCTAGCAATCTTGCATTAGTGACTTGACCGTCTTTTTCCTGTATTTCAAGATCTACCGTGTATTTTAGAGCATTTAGCATGAAATTAACCTGAACATCCCATGCCTCTCTTGGTCCTTTTTCAGGAATTTGAAATGTTTCATTGACTCGAAAATCACTCACATTTCCATACAATGCAGAAATTACTCTTTTAGATTCTCTTTCAATATCTTCTTTCGAGCTGACCTTAGTCATACCTTTGTAGTGCACTTGACAGATATAAAAATTTTGTAAAATTATTTCTAGCCTAATTGAATTTTAGTTTAGCATTAAAATTTTGTAATTTACTTTTCGGCAATTTTTTATCAAGAAAATTTTTTGTGATGAACAAAATGGAATTAAAAACAAGTAAATTACACATACTGATTTTTGATTTCTCTGCGCGTTTCATTGTCATTTTATCAAATTAACAAATAAAATACGTAGTTTACTTGAAATGTTTAATTATTTAGCTGTGATATCGAAATTGATACACATTGGGAATGGAATTTTACGGTGATGATTACAATGGAGCTGACGTTGCGCCGTTTGTTGGCATCAATACATTCCTACATTTGCCTTGGATAAGATCACATCAAGAACTGATTAACGCAAAACCCGATGTAGCCATTATTGGAGAGCCTTTTGATTTTGGAACCACGATTCGTCCGGGTGCGCGTTATGGCCCTCGCGCAATTCGTGCGGCATCTACTATTCCATCACCACCGTATGAGCGATTTAACATTGAAACAGGCGCAGATCCGTTTGGAACTTTTAGAACTGTTGATTATGGCGATGTACTGGTTTCGCCTGGCGACGTAATAGAGTCGCACAAAAGAATGACGGCAAAAGTCAAGGAAGTTCTTGACGCACAGGGAATCCCTGTAATGTTGGGCGGAGATCATTCAATTACATTTGCAAACGTTCGTGCATTCGCTAAAAAATACAAAAATATCGGCATGATTCACTTTGATACTCACGCTGACTGCGCACCGCAAGGCCTAACTGGCTACAAGTATGACCATGGAGCACACATTAGAAGAATAATGGAGATGGGCTGTTTGAAAGGAAAGAATTACACTTTGGTAGGGCCAAGAGGATACTGGCCAGGACGTGATTTGTACAAATGGATGGCAGACCAGGACTTCCAATGGTTCACAATGCTCGATGTTGAGGAATTGGGAATCGACATGATTGCTAAGGAAATAGCAGATAGGGCTAACGATGGAACAGATGCAGTTTACCTTAGCTGGGATATAGACTCCTTTGATCCATCCTATGCGCCAGGTACTGGCGAGCCGGAACCAAATGGTCTTACCTCAAGAGAAGGAATGAGAATGGTGAGATTACTATCAAAATCGTTTGATCCTAATCGATTTGCAATGGATCTTGTGGAGGTAGCCCCTGCTTACGATGTAAGTGATAGCAGTTCATACAACGGAGGTATCACCTCTGGACTTGGGCAACGACTCATCATAGAACTGTTAGCTGGATTGTCGCTCACTAAGAGAGGCTTGCAAGATGGTGATCCAGTACGACCGCACAACTACCGTGGAACTGGAAATACATATCACTTCAGTGATGGTCCGCGCGCAAAAATTCCAAAGCGGGATTGATCCACATCAACATAATAATAAAAGGAGAACCTGACGTGTCGCCTTTTACGCAAGTTTATCAATATTCGAGCAAAGCAGATGAGGAAATTTTTGCCAACTCGGTGACGATGATAAAGGGCAGACTGGACAGAAATCTTAAGATCAACATCAACGAGGCTATCGCTGTTTACTCTTCGTTTATCGTTTCTGAACTTCGTGATGGCAAATCAGTTGAACGAATTCAAGCAAATGCCTCCTATCTTCTAAGTCCGGAACAGGTGATGATCGGAGTTCCTGAGACCCTGAGAACTGTGTCTTTTGAGGTCACACTTGATGATGCACCGATGAAGATTATCACTTTGAGCACTCCTATCCAAATTTCGGATTATATCCTAAAGTCTACTTGAATTAAAGGTCGAAAGATATGATTGATGAGCTAATCAAACAACTCCCAACGGCAACCCCGCTTTTTGTCCTCGTTGCTGGATTCGTGATAGGCCTTTTTCACGCTTTTGAGCCTGATCATGTCGTTGCCGTGGCCACCCAAAATTCAAAGTCAATGCAAAAAAACTCTTCATCGTTTTTTCGACAAATTGGCTCCGGCGCTATCAAAAGCTCAATTCTAGGCGCACTGTGGGGAGCTGGACACACATCCTCACTAGTCCTTGTAAGTCTGCTGATTTTTGCATTCTCGATGAGCATTCCAAATGAAATGTTTGGCAACTTTGAATTTGGTGTTGGTATGATGCTCGTAATTCTTGGATTGTTTACATATCTTAACAGAAAATTATTTGGAGAAAAACACATTCACACTCATACTCATGACGGCGTGATTCACACGCACCCTCATGCACACGATGCCGCGCACGGTCACGGGCATAAATCGTACATCATTGGCTGTATCCATGGATTGGCAGGAAGCGGGAGTCTGGTGGTCTTGGCGCTTTCGACATTGCATGATCTGCAAACCATTCTGTCATTCGTCCTAGTTTTTGGGATAGGCTCAATAGTTGGAATGATGTTGGTGAGCAGCGCTATAGGGTTGCCGTTTTCACTTGCGCTTTATTCGGAAAGAATCAACAAGATTCTGCGTTATTCGGTCGGCTCAATAAGTATCATAATAGGCGTTGACATTATGTACAATATCGCAATGAGCGGGAATTTTTTTGGACTAGGTATTAACTAAAGAAACTCATTTTTGTGGTCAGATCGCCGGAAAACTGGAAAAAAGTAAATAAGCTATGAGAAGAGGTCTTTTCTAAATGGAGTCAACTTCTGCAGTTCTGTCAGGCGTCTCAATTGTTAACATGATAGTACTCGGCATTTTGATGTCTGTGTTTGGCAAAATGTATGTTAGGACAAGGGCACAGATGCCATTAGGCATGATTGTGTTTTCGGTCATGCTGTTTTTACACAACATCATAGGGGCATACGCGTATTTCTCAATGGACGAACTATTCTCACATGAAATATTTCCGTATTTGCTTGGAGTACACATAGCAGAGCTTGCAGGAATTCTGATCTTTTTGAAAATTACAATGGACTAGGTTTATCTGTTGTATTATTTTGAAAAATTCATGAAGCAAAGCTACAGAGAATACGTAAAGCTAAACAAAAACTTGTTTTTGGCAATTGTTGTAGCAGTAATATTTTCTGCGGTTGCCGCTCAGCTTTTAGCAGATCAGGAAGATTATCTAAATAGCAGCTATACTCTGTTGGTAGATCTTGTCGTTTTTTATTCGGCATTTGGAATGTTGTTCTATGTTGATAATAGAAAAAAATATCGAACAGATCTTGGCCAAGTCGATTCGCCGCGTCTGAAAAAAGATCTCATAAAGATAGTCACGTCAGTTGGAGCAGGCGAGATAGTGTACATGGGTGTACGGTGGTACCTGCAATACTATCTCCTTACTATTAACTACGAGCCGTACATGGCTTCATTAGTCACGCACTTGATATCTGCAACTGTCTATTTAGCTATTGTTAATCTAGGGGTTAAGCTTACGAGGTTGTACAAAGATGACGCTTAGCATTTACGTTGACGGTTCTGGCGGGGAAAACTCTGGCTACGGATATTTTGTAAAGGAAACAGGAGAGTCGTTTTATGAAAAAAAGCAAGGAATAACAAACAATCAGGCAGAATATCTTGGAATCATTTCCGCTTTGAAGAAATTTGCCCACTCAAATGACGAAATAACAATCTATTCAGACTCAAAAAATACCGTGTCTCAGCTGAATCACGAATTTGCGATAAACAGTGAGCCGTTGCGCGAGCTGGCACGGGAATCCTGGACTCTCATGAAGACAATTCCGAGTCTGAAAATAACGTGGATCCCGCGTGCACAAAACTTGGCCGGCAAAATGCTTGGAAGTTAGCGATCAAAGCTTTAGTGAATAGCTTTATTATGGAAAATAATGCGCCCAATCTGATATGGCAGAATCTGTTTTTCTTTCACCAAAATCCATTGCAATAATCGGTGCGTCTGACAAGGAAGGAAGCGTAGGACGCGCAATCACATCAAACATCATGAAGGGCTACAAGGGAAAAATTTTCCCAATCAGCCCTACCCGTGATAGAGTGTTTGACAAGCAGGCATTCAAAACCGTACTCGATGTAAAAGAGCCAATCGATCTAGCAGTGGTTGTCACAAAAAATGACATTGTCCCGGCAGTACTGGAGGAGTGCGGCAAGAAAAAGATCAAAGGAGTAATCGTAATCACTGCTGGATTCAAGGAAGTAAACGAGGAAGGACGCAAACTTGAACAGCAGCTAAAAGACATTGTCAAAAAATACGGAATCAAGCTAATCGGGCCAAACTGCCTCGGGGTGATGAACCTTGATCCAAAGACAATGATGAACTCCACGTTTCTCAAAGTAACTCCCAAGTCTGGCCAAATCGCCCTGATATCGCAAAGCGGAGCAATATGTGCAGCATTAGTGGAAGATGCAAGCGCTCAGGGAATTGGATTTTCAGCAGTAATCAGCCTTGGAAACAAGGCAGAGATGAGCGAAGTTGATGTTCTCAAAATACTTGCTGAACACAAGCAAACCAAAGTGATTGTAATGTATCTGGAAGACATGGGAGACGGTCAAGAATTTCTTAAAATTTGCAAGCAAATAACAAAGAAACTCAAAAAGCCGGTACTGGTGTTAAAATCAGGACGAAGCCCAGAGGGTGCAAAGGCCGCAATGTCGCACACAGGCGCATTGATGGGCTCTGACGAAATCTATGATGCGGTGTTACACCAAGCAGGAGCAATCCGGGTGGACACAATGGAGGAATTATTTGATTATGCTACTGCGTTTTCAAAACAACCGCTTCCAGAGAAAGGCGATCTAGTAATAGTATCAAACGCAGGCGGACCTGCAATCATTTCGACTGATGCTTGCTCCAAAATGGGAATCAAGATGGCAAGCATTGAAGACATTAGACCAAAAATAAATGCCGTAATACCGCCATGGGGAAGCTCAAGAAATCCAGTCGACATAGTTGGCGATGCTGACTACAACCGATTCAACAATGTACTGGAAAATGTACTGGGACACAAAAACGTCGGCTCTGTTATCGCAATGTGTACTCCATCTGCCACCTTGGACTATGACAAGCTTGCAGAAGTTATAGTAAAAATGTCAAAAAAATACAAAAAAACAATGCTTGCCAGCCTGATGGGACTTGACGAGGGAATCAAAAACAGAGAAATTTTGGCAGCAGGTGATGTCCCGTACTATACCTATGCGGAAGGTGCGATTCGTGCACTGCGTGCGATGTTGAAGTTTACTGCCTGGCAGCAATCAACGGATGGAACAATTACAAAATTCAATGCAGACAAGGCAAAGGTGAAGAAGGTTTTTGACGCAGTCAAAAAGCAAGGAAGGACCAATCTTCTAGAAGAGGAGGGACAGGAAGTCTTGCGTGCATATGGATTCCCATTACCTCAAAGCATACTTGCAAAAACAGAAGACGACGCAGTAAGGGCAGCAAAGAAGATTGGATTTCCAGTTGTAATGAAGATTGCATCCCCTCAGATAATCCACAAATCAGATGCCGGCGGCGTAAAGGTGGGAATGTCAAATGAAAAGGACGTGCGCGATGCGTTTAGCACCATAATCAAAAACGCCAAAAAATACAACCAAAAAGCAACCATCAAAGGAATTCTGGTACAGGAGATGGTAAAGGGCGGCAAGGAGCTGATAATCGGCTCAAAGTTGGAGGCTGGATTTGGACCCGTCATAATGCTTGGAATGGGCGGAATCTATGTTGAGGTGCTAAAGGATGTCACATTCAGACTGGCGCCAATAACCAACAAGGAAGCAGACGACATGATAAACTCAATCAAGACAAAAAAACTACTAGAGGGGGTAAGGGGAGAGAAACCATCTGATCTGAAAAAGCTCTCAGAACTCATTCAGAAACTCTCTGCACTTGTAACCGACTTTAAGGAAATAAAAGAGCTTGACATGAACCCCGTGCTTGTCATGGAGCAAGGCAAAGGATGCAAGATCCTTGATATCAGAATCGGACTTTAAAAAACCGACATAATTACAGCTATTGCTGATGCAGTAATGACAAACCCGTAGAATCCAATTTTATGTCTTGGAAGCTTTGCGCTTTTTGTCTGTATGCCGTGAATGATTTTCTCAATCATCTCTTTTTAGAAACCGCCTGTGGGCTGATGGTCAAAGCCTCCATCTCAATTCTGTGTATGTGATATTGCGGTTCTGTAATGGCACTGCAGCCAAGGCAGACGAATTGCTCAAAGTCCCTACCGCAAGTCTTGCATGACTCTGACTGTTCGTATTTTTTCCTCTCATGGCCACATTTTCTGCACAAATCAATTCGCATTTTTCTTCATAACTAGTTGGAAATCAGACGATATTAGCTAGATTCAACAACTTAGCTGATTCATCATAAGACTAGCTTACGATACTCTATGAGCGCTTTGGAACATCATAGAATCATGGGACAAACCCAAAAGCCAACTCATTGGCACTACGAAGTCCATGCTCCGTTCAAAAAGGTCATTGCTTGGGACGCTCTTTTCTTTGTTCTTGGCATTGGCGTAGGGGCTGGAATCGGGGCATTCCTAGCCACTGCATAGGAATGCTTTAATTTTTTTTAAATCATGGAAATGAACATGGAACAAAGAAGCACACTTGGCAAATCACTTGATTTCTTGTTGCTTGGCATGGTTATAGTGTATTTTATTGGATTTTTGTCGTTTCATCCGCAGTCTGTTTTTCTAGCAGAATCTCTTCTTGACATTTCTCACGAATATGAAATCTATTTCGAAATTCTGCTCTGGGCAATATTTGGGCTGCTCGCACTTGATCTTTACTTCAAGTACAGAAAGTTAGCCAGCTGGAAACTGTTTCTGAAAAAGCACTGGCATGACATTGTGATGCTAGCACTAATTCCGTTTCTGGCTGGATTTAAAATTGCAAAGATTTCCGTGAACTTGGTAAAAACACTAAAGGCGTCAAAGGCAGGATTCAAAATACTCTACAAGGCAAAAAAGGCTTCAAAACATTTGAAATAAATTTAAAAAATCAGCAGCAGCCTGGCATCTCGCAACATATGGTTGCCATTTTTTCTGAAGTCTTGACGATGTCGCTTATCAGTTTTGAGATGTCCTTGTTTGCGACAGAATACATTACCATCTTGCCATTTTCTCTTGTCTTGACAATGCCGCACTCCTTGAGGGCACGTAGGTGGTGCGACACAAGAGGCTGGTCTTTTTTTAGTTTTGTCACAAGATCATTTACTGACATTTCATTGTTTTTTTGTAAGATCTCCAAAATGCTAAATCGCGTTTCCTCACAAATGCATTTGAGTAGGGTCGCACCTTTCATATCAATAACAATTTATATGAACTAAGATTTATATGTTTTTGATGCCTGATGTCAAAAAAATATTGTTTGTGTGCGTAGAGAACGCTGGCCGAAGCCAGATGGCGGAAGGCTTTTTTCGAAAATATGCGCCCCGTGGGTACGAACCACAAAGTGCGGGGACAAAGCCAATTGATGCGATAAACCCACTCGCTATTGCGGTAATGAAGGAAATCGGAATCGACATTTCTAATCAGCAGCCGAAGATAATCTCAGATTCCATAATTCAACATTCAACTAGAATAGTAAACATGGGGTGCATGGACAAGGAATCATGTCCTGCGATATTTGTTCAAAATGTCTTGGACTGGGAAATTCCAGATCCAAAAGGAAAACCACTTGGCGAAGTACGGAAAATTCGTGACTTGATTGAAAAAAGGATAAATGAGCTTTGCAAAACACTAGAGTGAAACTTTCTTCAAATCAGAAGAGGTTTTTTGCTGAACTTGTTGGAACCTTTATGGTAGTCGTGTTTGCTACTGGCTCTGTTGTAATCAATGCACAACATGAAGGACAAATTGGTGTCTGGTTTGAGGCATTTGCGCCGTTTGCTGCAGTGACTTTGATGGTCTACGCGTTTGGAAAAACCTCGATGGCCCACTTTAATCCTGCAGTCACAATCACATTTCTAATCACAAAACACATGCCAAAAAATCAGTTATTCATCTATCTTTCAGCTGAATTTATCGGTGCATTTCTTGCAAGCTTGTTTGTAAAATTTGTAATCGGTACTGATGCAAATCTTGGTGCAAATGCTCCAAACTATTCCTATCCACTACCAATAATTTTCGGAGTTGAAGTTCTTGCCACTATTCTGCTATTGGCAGTTATCCTAGCTGTGGTTCATACAAAGGGATTGCGTGGTGGCTCGGGTCTGGCAATTGGAGGTATAGTCGGTCTTGACATTCTCTTTTTATCTTTTATTTCTGGCGCATCAATGAACCCAATACGCGCACTTGCTCCCGCAGTCTTGTCAGGGTTTTTGAATGATTTGTGGCTTTATTGGTCTGCAACGTTTGTTGGTGCAGTAATTGTAGCAGGAATATACAGAAAGAAATTTGCTAAAACAATCTAATTCTATAAATTGACAATAATCTAATTTTCAGAAAATGACACAAAGATGCGAGTGGGCAAAAGATGATCTGATGGTTCAATATCACGACAATGAATGGGGAATTCCAGTACATGATGATCAGATGCTCTTTGAGATGTTAATCCTTGAGGGCGCCCAAGCTGGGCTGTCATGGTCTACCGTACTAAAAAGGAGGCAAACGTATCGCAAGGCGTTTTCCAACTTTGATCCGCTCAGGGTTTCAAAATACACACAAAAGGATGTAAACCGATTGCTCAAAGACGAGGGGATCATCAGAAACAAACTGAAAGTCCTGTCTGCCATAAACAACGCAACACAGTTCCTTGCAGTCCAAAAGGAATTTGGCTCCTTTGACTCATACATTTGGGATTTTGTCAACAGCAAGCCAATTACAAACCACTACAAAAAACTAAAAGATGTTCCCGCATACACACCGCTTTCCGATAAAATTAGCAAGGATCTAAAGAAAAGAGGATTTAATTTTGTTGGCTCTACAATCTGTTACGCGTTTATGCAGGCAGTTGGAATAACAAACGATCATACTACAAACTGCTTTAGGTACAAAAGTTAAAACTGATTAGTTTATCCTAATGCTTTAGGACCTAAAATTTAGCCCATTTTATTCGTGATCCGGCTGATCGATATTGAATATTTATAACAGTTCAGGCAAAGGATGAACATGCCAATAAGAACTGGGCAGGAATATATCCAAAGCTTAAGGGGTAGAAAACTTACAGTGTATCTTTTTGGAGAACTAGTAAAGGATCCTGTGGATCATCCGATGATTCGCCCTTCAATTAATGCCGTTGCTGAAACGTACGACTTGGCAGCAAGGGAAGAAGAATTGGCATCGCCAATGTCAAAAATTTCAGGAAAACACATAAACCGATTTTTGCATATTGCGGAATCTGCACAGGACTTGGTTTTGCAAAACAAGATGCAAAGAAAGCTAGGGCAGCTTACCGGAACGTGCTTCCAAAGATGTGTAGGAATGGACGCAATAAACTCACTTCATTCGACCACATTTGAAATAGATGAAAAGCATCACACCGGTTATCACAAAAGATTACTAGAATTTATCAAACAGATGCAGGAAGAGAATTTTGTCATAGGAGGAGCAATGACTGATGTCAAAGGTGACAGAGGCAAGAGCCCACATGAGCAAGCAGATCCAGATCTGTTCCTTAGAATAACAAAAAGAACCAAAGACGGAGTCTATGTCAAAGGGGCAAAGGCGCACCAGACTGGATGCATCAACTCACACTGGATAATTGTCATGCCTACAATGAGGCTGACAGAAAAAGACAAAGACTATGCCATTGTCGGAGCAATTCCCGCAGATGCGCCTGGAATCACCTACATCTATGGACGCCAGTCATGCGATACAAGAAGCATGGAAGACGGAGACATCGATGCAGGAAACTCAAAATTTGCAGGACAGGAGGCTTTGATGATTCTTGACGACGTTTTCATTCCAAACGACAAAATTTTCATGGATGGCGAGTATGAATTTGCCGCAATGCTAGTTGAACGATTCACCTGTTATCATAGAAGAAGCTATGTCTGTAAGACCGGACTAGGCGATGTATTGATTGGCGCATCAGCTGCAGTTTCCGATTACAATGGAATTCCAGACGTCTCTCACATTAGAGACAAACTAGTTGAGATGACGCACCTAAACGAGTCCATATATGCTGCAGGCATTGCCTCCTCATACCAGGCGCAAGAAATGAAGTCCGGCGTATGGCTAAACGACGACATGCTTGCAAACGTATGCAAACACAATGTGACTAGATTCCCATATGAAATCTCTAGGCTTGCACAGGATATTGCAGGCGGACTTGTTGTTACAATGCCTTCTGAACAAGACTTTAGGCATCCAGTGGCAGGACCCCTCCTCAAAAAGTATCTTGCTGGTAGAAAGGGAATAGATGTTGAAAACAGGATGCGGGTTTTACGATTAATTGAAAACATGACACTTGGACGAAACGCGGTAGGGTATCTCACAGAGTCAATGCACGGCGCAGGCTCTCCTCAAGCTCAAAGAATTCAGATTGCACGACAAATGCAGCTTGGATACAAGAAAAAACTGGCAAAGAACCTTGCAAACGTCAAGGAAAACGCAGAGGAAACACCAGAGAACTCTGACTACTTTAAACGAGTATTCAAGATTCCTCAAAAATAATCTTTTAATTTCGTCTAGTGTCTTTGCCGCGATAAGAATTCGATTATTTGAATTTCTTTAATGCCTGACTGATGTTGTACTGTATCTTTTTATTTCCAATTTCGGGCATTATGTGATTGTAAGCGAGTTGTTTGCTGGGAACCGTGTCTGCTATTGCTTTTGCGGTGGCAAACAGCAAGTCAAGAGTAATCCTTCTTATCTTTTTATCTAGAATAACTCTCATCAAATATGGAAATACAAGCGCGTTATTGATCTTGTTTTCATACATGTAGCTTCCAGTCGCAATGATTCTTGCCCCTGATCTTTTTGCAACTACCGGGTCTATCTCTGGCTCGGGATTTGTAAGCGCAAAAACTATCGGAGACTCGTTCATGGTTTGTATCATTTTAGCAGAAAGAAGACCCTTAGTACCGGACACTCCAATGAACACATCAGAATTTTTAATAACGTCTTCCAGCATTCCTTTCTGCTTTTTTGGATTTGTAATTTCGGCAATTTCCTTTTTGTATTTGTTCATGTGCTTGGTTCTTCCCTTGTAGATCGCACCTTCAGAATCCACTACAGTCATATTGTTACATCCTGCAAATGTTAGCAGCTTGCATATTCCATAGCCTGCTGAGCCTGCACCAGCTAGTATGATCTTTGAAGACATTTGCTTTTTGACGATTTTGAGTGAATTAATCAGTGCAGCCAGTGCTACGACTGCGGTCCCATGCCTGTCGTCATGAAATACCGGAATCAAAAGAGATTTTTCAAGCTCGGCAGAAATCTCTAGCACCTTTGGA
Source organism: Candidatus Nitrosotenuis sp. (assembly GCA_004322465.1). Classification (GTDB taxonomy): domain Archaea; phylum Thermoproteota; class Nitrososphaeria; order Nitrososphaerales; family Nitrosopumilaceae; genus Nitrosotenuis. The sequence goes on along the minus strand of SCVO01000056.1, from coordinate 19,509 downwards.
GACTCGATGTCTTCAAGATTTATTGCGCCAAAAACTGGCTCGATCGCTTTAACGGTATTTATGATTTGGTCTTTGTCTGTAATGTTAAGGCAAATGGGAAATGCGTTTACGTTGCCAAATTTTTTGTACAGTACTGCTTTTCCCTCCATTACTGGAAGCGCAGCATATGGACCAATTCTTCCCAAACCAAGAATTCTCGTCCCGTCAGTCACTATTGCGACATTGTTGCCTTTTGAGGTAAGATTGTATTTCTCAAAAGGCCTTCTGTAAATTGCCTCGCAAACAAAAGCGACACCAGGAGTGTAAATTAGCTTGATGTCTTTTTGCTTCAGATTGCGAATTTTGCTCTCAACTGTTATCTTGCCTTTTAGTCTTCTGTGAAGTGACATTGCTTCTTTCGCTGTGGTCATAATAGCGAATGTTAACTGGTCTTCTATGCTCTTTAATGTTTTACAGTTATTCCTTGAATAAAGACGAATTGTTAGGTTTTGCTTCGTCGTTTTGATTCTTGTTCTGGCTTGGATCAACAACGGAATCGCTGTATTCTGAATCTGGCGATTTTGTAAATTCCTCTTTTGGTAAGTCTGCGTCGGTTGGCGACTTGGGATCGGTTCCGAACTTTGGAGCATCTTCCGATTTGCCCTTTCCATAATACTGCTTTACAATCATTATGCCGACTATTACCGCGATTATGATGTAGTTGATTGGGGGCGTCAGAACCCGTGTTATGTACCCTATCTGCGGTACGACATAGACTACTTTGCCGATGTATTCGTCTTTTGTAAGCGGATAGTCAGTTCCTGGAATCGAGCCGGGGTTTGCATCGCCCTTTGTCCTAATCGTCTTTGGATTATCGTTCAAGATCTCTGCAACTCTATGGACTATTACTCTGTCGTGTCCGTTTGGTCTGTTAAACACAATGATGTCACCTATTTTGATATCGTCAAAAGACACATGTCCTTGGACAACTAATACATCATATACTTGCAAAACTGGAATCATGCTTCCGCTAGAAACAACATAAAATGGATTCTGTGTTCCAAACGCCAATTGTAGTCCAAACCAGATTACGGCAACGCCAACTGCAACTATGATAACGTCCTTTACGATTGTCTTTGTCGTTGAGCTTGAAGCCATCTTACAGCTTGCTTCCGCAACTCTCACAAAACTTGGAGCCTGCCTTATTTTCGTAATTACAGCCTGAGCATTTCAGTGACGAGGTTCCTGACTGGCTTCCATCTCCCAATAGAATTATCTCGCCAATTTTTTTGATTTTTCCCCACTCGATGGTCTCATCGGAGCCGTTGTTTTTTGTCACAATCAAGACCACTTGGTGTGATGAATTTACTCCGACTTGTTTTGCTACTCCGACTTTTTTCGCATCGGAGCTATACACTGACATTCCAACTATGGAGCTAAATGAGCCCTGTGGGTCTGACGGTGAGGAAAATGTCTGAATTTCTGGCTGTGTACTTTGTTGAACGGTTGATTCAGTAGAAATAACTGGCTGATCAGATGATGGCGAAATTGGTCTTGCAAGACCTACGTCTGCCTGTTGGTTTTGCTTTTGGAATTCTCTGTACTCTGCTATTGTGGAACCGCAAGTCGTGCACATGTATTGTCCACGCTCTAGGAGAATCAAATTTTGCGCAACTTCTTCATTTGGGCTTTCGTATTCTATTTTCGGGCTTCCCTCGTAATCCTTCTCACATGTATTGCAGTAATATTTTGAAATTTTTTCCTGATCTAGTCTTCCAATTGGTGCCAAAAACAAGTCAGGTCCGCCCAGGTTGCCCTTTCTTTGCTGATCGTCTGAAACTTGGGCCATGACAAATCCGCCTGAACCTCTAAGCTTTTTCAAACGCAGCTCTGAGCTCATATTTTGGAACAGACCCAGACGACATTTAAGTATATGTTGAATTGTCCCGGATCAATCCTTAACATATTTAGATACGTTTGACTAGAACGATTTTGATAAAGATGGCTCTAGCACATATAACAAACGCAAAGGACTGGCAATCTCAAGTAGTAGATTCACCAAACCCAGTATTCGTAGATTTCTGGGCAGAATGGTGCGGACCATGCAGAATGGTAGGTCCTGTGGTAGAAGAGCTTGCCAAAGATTACGAAGGCAAAGTAAACTTTGTCAAAGTAAACGTTGACGAGGCAAACGAACTAGCCGCAAAATACAACATCTTTAGCATTCCAACTCTAATGCTTATGCACAAGGGTCAAGTCTTGGCTCAGCAAGTTGGTGCAGCATCAAAGGAATCCTACAAGGGCATGATTGACAGAGCGCTCTCTAAAACCTAAACCTTCTTTTTTAATCATAAAGTAATTAATAAGCGTCCATCGAATTTGCTACATGTCACTTGGTGAAGTAGACACACTAAACCTTTTAGCAGAAAAACTAGATAATTTGTTCAAGGACTCACAGGGATACTACGAGTCGTTTTTGGATACAAACACCATGTACAAGCAGGGCAAGATTTCAGAAAAGGAATTTTTTCAAAGCCTTGGAGACTACGTGGTTGCGTATTCTGCATTGGAATTTTTGGCAGTCAAAGTAATCTTTGAGATGAAAAAGGCGCTTGACAGAGTAGGTGCAGGAAACCTTGGAACAACGCAATCCCCTGGACTGATGCCTGGCATGGGGGGCGGAATGATGGGTGGAATGGGAAGAGTACCGGCAATGCCTGCTCAAACACCTGGAAGGCCTCCGTCGATTGTTTCCGCAGGAGCTGCATTTTCTTCACCAGGCACTCTGCCTTCGCCAGATCCTGCAATGATGCCGCGCTCTTCACAGAATGGGTGCAGGTCTTGCTGTGCTGATCTCAGAGCTGGTGCGAAATTCTGCACCAAGTGCGGAACAAAAACCTAGGCTGGCACAAAATCAAGTTTTTCGTATTTCATGAAAATCCGAATCAAGTATTATCTTTCTGACTATTTTTGTTATGTCGTAAACCAATCGAATGACATCCCTCGTCGCACTCCCAAGGATTCGTAGCAAAACCCCGTTTTCTTTTGTCATCGTAGACCAACCGATTTCAATTTCTGAAGAATTTTTAATCTGATTTTCTAAAGTCTTAATTATTGTTTCAACATCTTTTGTTTTTGCCAGAATGTACATGGTTGCCGTAATTTGCTTTTGTCCTAATAATCCGAAACTCTGCAAGTTCATCTTTTTTGGCTCAATTTTGGTGTAATCTGTAAATCTCAGCTCGCCTTTGTGATTTTTTCCTGTTGACCTGAGGTAGCATATGTCGTAGTCAAAAATCTCCCCCATGCCAATTCTTCCGGGGCTTACTATCTCAGAGTAAATCATTGTGGCGTTATCATGCACTTTAAAGCTGATTTCTTGATAGAATCTAGAGTCTTTGTAGGGGATTATCTGATCTGGAATAAACTCAAGATAAGCGCCGTCATCAAGCGTTACATTTACCACTTGAATTGCGTTACTGACATTCATGCCGTAGATTCTCGTGGCCCCCTGTGTTGTTATGTGGGCTAGTGCGTCTTTTTCCAAAGTCACATCAATTGCGTATTTGTCTCCCTGTAAGATTCCACCAGAGCTGGACACCATATAGACGTGAGTCATATTTGGCAGGAACTGATCATAGTAGATTTCCTTTTGAACGCTAAGTGGAAATGCGGATTCTTTTTCCTTTATTCTAGTTCTTCCAGAAGACAGGTCTATGCCAAGAATTATTTTCAGCTTGCCGTTTTTGCCGGACTTACCTGCTCCAAGCTGTTTTATCTCCTCATTGTGCTGAAGCATTTCAGTCGATGTTTCTTCCGTACTTGAAAAATCCAATCTATTTACTGCCTCTGCCTATCTGGCAGCGTTACTTTTGGCATACTGTCAAAAAGGAGATCTCTGATTATGTGTTCTGATACAGTATCTATTCCAGTATCGTTTTTGCAGTTGACAAAGACATACGGTTTGTCTTTGCGAATACGTTCTGCGTCTTGTTTCATTACATTAAGGTCTGCACCTACATGCGGTGCAAGATCAATCTTGTTTATCACAAGAAGGTCGCAGCTTTCTATCCCAAGGCCGCTCTTTCTTGGGTATTTGTCCCCGCCCGCAACATCAATTATGTAAATGAAATAGTCTGCAAGGCTTGGACTAAATGTGGTCGTGATGTTGTCCCCACCACTTTCTATTATGATGAGGTCCAGCTCGGGATGCTTTTCTTCGATTTCTTCTATCACTGAGATGTTAATTGACGGATCTTCTCTAATTGCCGTATGCGGACATCCTCCAGTGGCAATACCGATGACAAGATTTTCTGGCAAAAGGCCCCGATCCGTTGCCAAGTTCTTTCTCATTCTGTCTGCATCTTCTTTTGAGATGACATCGTTTGAAATTATGCTAATGCTGTATCCTTTAGATGCCAACACTGGAACAACTCTCTCAATTAACATGCTTTTGCCAGAGCCTACCGGCCCACCAATCCCAAGCCTTGGTATTCTGTCAGTCATCTGCCAAGTTCCCTTTGTTTATGTAATAAACATTTTAGAGTCCATTCTCTCATGGTGCATTTGTAAAATCTCCAAGTGGGGCGCAAATTGCCAGATATCTTTTATGGGTCTATCAAGACTCTCGCTCACAATTCTGATAATTAGCGGCTTTAACTCATGAATTATTTTTTGAGCCTGATAATGTTGAGTTATTCCCATTCTTGATGCTGCACCTACTACGCTTACTACAAAACCATACAGGAACATCAGCCCAGCCTTTTGCGAATCAATCCCCAACGCATTAGCACACAGACCAAAGCTGACCGGGTATGCCCCGTCTATAGTTCCTTTTTGATGAGATTCCAAGTATTTCTGAAGAATTTCATCCTTGGCAAATTCATTGACGCATCTTGCTAACTGGATTCCTGATCTCTTGGAGGCCTCTCTTACCTCTTTGATGTTCTTCATCGAGTTGATTCTCGTATCTGCCTCTGTTATCTTGTCAAATTCTCTTGCACTTGCAAATTTCAATGCGTTTAGCATCACTATCAAATCTGTAGGACCGATCTGTTGTTTTAGTTGGGCTTCAATAATTTCTGCGACTTCAAGGTGCGTGATTTTTTTATTGTTTTGAAATATGCTTTCAAGGCCGTTTGAGTTTGCATAGAGCCCTGTGGGGAAGAAGGAATCTGATATCTGCATCATCCCAAGGTCCTGCTCCATATCATCAGTGTTCATGAACGTTCATCCTCTCGTCTGGCTTGTAGATTTTTTCTTCGACACTCATCTCTATTTTTCCTATTATTGGTGCAAACAGCCTTTCAAAGACCTCTAGTTCCGATTCTGCCTGTATGGGAAACGTCACCGACCTGTCTTCTAACGAGATCGGCCTGTGCCTGTTTCCAATTATGTGGCCCAATAATACCAGCACTTCAAAGGCGCCGTCTTTTTCTTTTGTTTTTATCGTGATGACTTTTTCTGGAATTTGCTCAATCACAACCAAACTCTCGTCATGTTTTAGAATATCCCCATGTTGCAACTTGGTGCCGCGTTCCAATATTATGGCAATGTCAACACCCTTGTCAGTTGTTCTGCGAAGCCTGTTTTTCTCCAAGTCGTGACGCGATATCTGCAGTTTTTCAAATGCCTTTCCCTTTAGAATTTGTGATCCGCTTTTAGCAAAAATATTTCCAATAATTGCCGTTTGACTTAACATGTCAAGTCTATTGTATGCTCAAAGTTATCTTTTCGTATTTTACGTTTAAGCAATAAATAGAATGATCTCATACCCATAGCAATGATGTTTACACCTAAGGATCTTGATAAACTCAGTATTTTTGTTGCGGCGCAATTGGCGCATAGACGAAAGGAGCGGGGCCTGAAGCTAAACCACCCAGAGGCGGTTGCCTTGATCACGGATCACATCCTTGAGGGCGCACGGGATGGAAAAACAGTTTCAGAGCTTATGATCTCTGGAAACAAGGTGCTGAAAAAAGACGACGTCTTGCCTGGAGTGCCTGAACTTATTCATACAATTCAAGTCGAGGCCACGTTTGAGGACGGAACAAAACTCGTAACCGTGCATAACCCGATAGTGTAAGACATGATCCCTGGAGAATATTTCATTTCAAATCAACCAATCATCGCTAATGAAAATAGAAAGACCGTAAAAGTTCTAGTAACGAATACCGGTGATAGGCCAATACAGGTTGGATCCCACACTCATTTTTTCGAGGCAAACAAAGCACTGTCTTTTTCCAGAACCGATTCCTATGGTTTTCATCTAAACATTCCTGCAGGCACATCCGTTAGATTTGAGCCGGGCGACTCTAGAGAAGTAGAACTGGTGGAATACGCCGGAAAAAGAATCGTGTTTGGGTTTTCTGGACTGGTCAATGGGAATCTGGATGAGAAAAGAGAAGAGGCCCTGAGCAAATCAAAGGAAAGAGGTTTCAAGTCGTGACTCTGAAAATACCGCGAAAGACGTACGTCGATCTCTTTGGCCCTACTGTGGGCGACAAAGTGAGGCTCGCTGACACTGATTTGATAATCGAGATTGAAAAAAATCTTCTCGTATACGGGGACGAAGTGGTCTTTGGCGGAGGAAAAAGTGCCAGAGATGGACTGGGCCAGGCAAGCGGCGTGAAAAGAGAAAACTCGCTTGACCTTGTAATCACAAATGCGATAATCCTGGATCCACTCCTGGGAATAATCAAGGGAGACATTGGAATCAAAGACGGGATTATTGTAGGAATTGGTAATGCGGGAAACCCAAACATTATGGATGGAATTGACATGATTATCTCATCAAACACCGAAGTCATCTCGGGGGAGCACACGATTTGCACTCCCGGCGCCATCGACACTCACATTCATTTCATTTCGCCGCAGCAAGCCGTACACGCAATTTGTAGTGGCACCACAACAATGATTGGCGGTGGGACAGGTCCGGCAGACGGTACCAACGCCACAACCTGCACTCCCGGCACTTGGAACATTCAAAGGATGATGGAGGCCGTTGACGATCTTCCATTGAATTTTGGCTTCTTGGGGAAAGGAAATGATTCCCAAGAAGCGGCACTGATGGAGCAAATAGAGGGCGGCGCATGCGGCTTGAAGTTGCATGAGGACTGGGGTACGACGCCTGCCACCATCGACTCTGCCCTAAGGGTTGCAGACAAAACTGACACCCAGGTGGCAATTCACACTGACACCTTAAACGAGTGCGGGTATGTGGATGATACGATAAATGCAATAGCCGGAAGAACCATTCACACATACCACACTGAGGGCGCTGGCGGAGGGCATGCACCAGACATAATGAAGATTGCCGGTGAAAAAAACGTCTTACCATCATCGACAAACCCAACAAGACCGTTTACTGTCAACACGTTATCCGAACACTTGGACATGATGATGGTGTGTCATCATCTCAATCCATCTGTTCCAGAAGACGTCTCCTTTGCAGAATCAAGAATTCGTGGCGAGACAATCGCAGCTGAGGATGTCTTGCATGACATTGGAGCCCTAAGCATGATGTCCTCCGATAGTCAGGCAATGGGCAGGGTAGGTGAGGTCACAACAAGAAATTGGCAAACTGCCGATAAGATGAAAAAAATGAAAGGCAGACTCGCACAAGAGTCTGGAGAAAACGATAACCTGAGGGTGAAGCGATATCTTGCCAAAATCACAATAAATCCGGCAATTACGCACGGAATATCGCAATATGTAGGATCATTAGAGCCTGGAAAGATTGCCGACATTGTAGTTTGGACGCCGCAGTTTTTTGGCATCAAGCCCAAACTGATAATCAAGGGAGGGATGATTGCGTATTCTCTGATGGGAGATCCTAATGCATCTATACCCACCACGGAACCAATCTCCTATAGACCAATGTTTGGATCCATGGGAGGAGCAAAACACTCCACATCGGTTACGTTTACGTCGCAGATTGCCCTCGATTTGGGATTGTCCTCTAAAGTCAAAACAAGCAAGAAGTTGGTTCCAGTAAAAAATTGTAGAAATATTGGCAAGAAGGATATGCTTTACAATGATCTCACGCCAACAATAGAGATTAATCCTGAAACATATGAGGTCAGAGTAGATGGGAAAATTGCTACTGTTGATCCAGTTGACAAAGTGTCGCTTGCAAGATTATACAATCTCTTCTGAATGTAATTCTCTGTCGTTAACAAGTACTGCCATCTGAAAACACATTGATGTGGTTTTGATCATAATTTAGTAACTCTGTAAAACATTGCTATGGATTTTTATCAAGAAAACCATTATGCAGAAAGATAACGGACACCAAAAAATCTCATTATAAAATTTCGTTTTAGGACTGTGGAACCATGCATCGGTTTAAAGCAGTCAATAAAACTGACCAACATTGTTGAAATCCATTCTCGCTGTTCTCGCATTAGTTGCAGTTGTGTCATCTGCATCACTTGCATTTGCAGATGCCGATTACGATGAAAAACTTGCATTTGCCGGACATCTCGAAGAGACGCTGGGCCATTTCTGGGCAATCGAGCAAAACCTTGATGATCATAACGCAGAGCTTGCACTTGTCCACGCCACTCATCCAATTGCAGAACTATACGCGCTTATGAAGCCAGATCTTCAAAAAAATGATCCTACGATGGATGCTCATGTGGAGCAGATTCTCATGGATCTAGGCAAGAAGACAGGAAAAGATGTAACGCGACAAGACGCACAAAAAGCACTTGACGAGGCAAAAGAAGTAGTTGAAATTGCAAGAACTGCAATAGTTGGAGATGATCTTAGCCAGGATACAAATTTCAAAATGCAACTGATGCAGGGACTGCTTGGGACATCAAAAGATGAATATGCCGAAGGCGTCGCAAACGGGCAGATCAACATGATGGCTGAATTTCAGGACGGTTCCGCATTTGTCTGGCGGTCTGAGCAAATCTACAACACGATAAAGTCCGACATCCCTCAGCATAATGCGGACGAGCTGGACAAATTCTATGCTGACCTGTGGGCAGGCTACAAGGCAAGGGCGGACCCAGAGGACATTGAAACCAAGGCAGGTGCGATGATTCACGAGCTTGACGAAGTCAGGGGCGTTCAAAGTGAGGAAACAGACTTGCTAGTTTACGTTGAAAACATAAGATCACTACTTCAAGAAACAAAAGAGCAGTATGCTGCAGGAAATACCGATGACGCACTGAGTCTTGCAACAAAGGCATATCTGGACAACTTTGAATACCTAGAGTCTACACTGGTTAAACAAAATAATCCACAATTATCGCATGATATGGAGCAATTGATGCGCGAAGACCTGCGTAACATGATCAAGGCAGGTGCACCGGCATCCGAGGTAAGCGCACACATCGACAAGATACTGCTCAAGATGAACGATGTTGCAAAAATTGTCCCAGAGTTTCCATTTGGTGCTCTGATTGCAATGACGTCTGTTGTAGGCGTAGTTATTGCAATGACTAGAGCCAAAGGCTTCAAACTGATCCAAAAGCCAGCCCTTTGAGAGCACTTTTTGTTAACGCACACTTGTAGTTAGTCGAATTAAATCACTGCCAAAAACTCCAGTAAACATTATACATCTAATGCGGATGAGCATTTTCATGAAAGTTTTCAACGGAAAGTCTGCAGCAGAAGATTACATGTCTGCGCACACTCTTGCTTTTTCAACACCCGAACTCACACTCATGAGATATTCATTCTGGCTAGCAGACATCATACCGGATCCAAAGAACAAGGACGATACCATTCCGAGAATCATGGCATATGTTGAGGAAAAAGACTTTGCACCAGTAAACATAATCGATGATGACAAATTCGAAGCAACGGGCGCTGTCAGAAATACCAGCATGTATGGCAACATAAACAAGGTATCTGACTCTGACACAAAGTTCTGCTCAGAGTGCGGCTCCAAAATTTCTCTGTCTGCCAAGTTCTGTACCGAGTGCGGCGCAACGCAAGACTGATTGGCTTTGCAGGAAATAGAATTTTTATCTTAATCGCATGACATTAAAGATACTTTTTCCTTTGACTTAAAGAGAAGTCACCAGTACAATGATCAAAATCTGCCAATAGCAATTTTCCAGATTTGGTGGATAAGCTGTACGGTTATTGTACTGGTGATCCTCTTTGATCTTAACGGCGTGATGGCCGTTGCTGCAAGATCAAAACCAATAATCGTTTGTAATTATTAAAAACAACGAACATTACAGATCATAGTTTCATTATACTAGTACAAAATCAAAGAACAGCGAAATGAAACCATCAGCACTCTTAATTCTCTCCGCCATGGTTCTTACCTTATGAGTCAAACAGAATTAATTTCTCAAAGAAAACCGTGGGTTCTTGTGAGTACGCTAAGAGAATCCACAAATGAGCAAGATGTAGAAAACATAAGGCCAAAAATAAGTAGCCTAGTTGATGATTGGCAATCCCAAGGAAGAATAATGTGGTCCGGCGCATTAAGCGACAACAAGACGGGAATCGCGATATTCGAGGCCACTGACGAAGAAGCGAACTCAATTTACGACAATTATGACAAGATTTGCTCAAACGTGCTGGACTACTACCTGTATCAGTGGGACGCAATGCCTATTCTGTCGTTTTTGGGCAAATAAAAAAGTCAACAAATCTTTTGATCAGTGGAATGATAATTCCAGATCTACCAAATAGTTTAATTCAAAAATAAAAAAAGAAAGACTTTACTGACTTTCTGGAGTTGCAGAACCAGTTTTGTCAGATCCTGTCTGTGGCGGCATCATCTTTCCAAAGCTATGTCCACCGAACGCATGCCCGCCAAATCCATATCCAAAGCCATGTCCGAATTTACCAATGTCTTTCATTGATACACCGTCCGATTTGTGCAGAACTGTTCCGTTTCCGGCATCAATCATTATGATGTAGCTGGTATCGTTCGAAGTATCCATTACACAAAATGTGTACACAAGATAACCCTGAACAACGCCAATGTTGCCGCCTACTGCTACTCCATTTGTAACTTGCTTTTCAGCAGTGGTTGCGGCATCCGCAAATGATGTTGTTCTGTTATCCTTGATGAAGTCTTTCATGGTTTTTTCAACATTTACAGAGCCGCTTATCTGTGGCATTTTTGGATTAGTTGAATCCGCAATAGCAGAAATTGGACTAAATGCTACCAAAACAACTGCCAGCAGCGCTATCCCCGTGATTGTTGGAATGAATATTTTTTTGCTCTTGATCGAGTTTGTCATTGGGAATAGAAACCAAAATTGAATTAAAACACTTGTTCACCAATGTTAGGTAACTTAGTTACCGCACTCTTAATTTACTATTTAAAGGACTGGAAATTGGATTGGTCCATGAGTACAGAGATAGAATCTATATCAGAAAAGATATCATTCTGAAACTGTACGAACATGGAGAGCTAAATCAGAGCAAACTGATGACTTACTGTGGACTAAACAACGTAAAGCATAAGGGAATACTGGATGACATGGTCAAAAAGGGAATGATTACAAGAATTGACGAGCCGTGGGGCAACAAGGCCATAATAAAATACCGCGTCTCAGACAAGGGAAAAGAAATCCTAAAGGCACTCTTGGAGCCGTATGAGGAGCTATTCCCAAGAAAGGTGGGAACAGATGAGTAACAAAGTTCCTAAAGTGTTTTTAATCGAATCCAAGGAGGACAGTAAATCATGACTGACAAGGGCAAAGACGAGCAATCTCCTGATAACATCTTCAAAATCATGGACGGAATAATTTCCCAGCTAAATACAACAAAATCCCTGTTCATCATCATGATACTGAGCGTAATGGTAATCACACCTGTGACGTTTCTGATCACTACTGCAATATTTGCGCCGCCATTTGAGATGGACCAAAAAATGGAACGCGATGGGCCACACCACAAATTTGTTCCGATAAGAATGGTACCTCTCATCATATCGCTGGTGTGGCTTGGAATTGGAATCAGGCAGTGGATAGTTCTGTCCAAATGGACCAAAAAATATGACCGTTACAAGGATTTGCAGAAGGAAATTGACAAAAAACTTGACGACGATGAGGAAAAGAAGGAATAGAACTAATCCCGATATTCACACATATCAGATTTTGAAAAATTACAAAACCGTTCTGGGCTGCATCAAATCGCAGTCTTGCCTGATAACTTTTCAATCCGACCTTTGTATTTTTCTTTATACAAGCCCCTGCACGATGTACAGCAAAAAAATCTCTCAAAACTTGCAATTTTCAAAATACTGGGTTTTTCAGGAACCGGCCCATTGCAATAGTCGCAAGACATTTTGACAAGTAGGCCCCTTGTTATCTTTACATCGCGATTTTTGATGGTTTTTGAGCGTATTTCGTCTAGCTTTATGCCTGTTTTGTTTTCAAGCTTGCCAAAGTCTATGATTGGTAAAACTGCCTTTATCAGGCCGATGTTTACCAGCCTTTCGTATCGCGCCTTTACCGTTGGAGTGCTTACCTTGACCTCTCTTGAAATCTGCCTAAACGACTTTCTTCCGTCCTTGTTTAGGGATTCAAGTATTGCATAATCAACGTCGTCTAGCTTGAATGGCATGACACCTGTATGGCTTTTGGTCCTTATCAGTTTTACCGGCTTTACAATTGTAAAGTACAGATCTTAAGTACACTGTAAAGTCATCATACCGTATAATGGAAACAAAGCAGACCGTGCTAAAAATTGGCGGCATGCACTGCGCCGGATGCGTAAACTCTATCCAAAAATACGTCGCAAAGGTAGTCGGTGTCACAAAATGCGAAGTAAACCTCGCATCACAAAAGGCTGATCTAGAGTTTGATCCATCTGCTGTCAGCCTGCAAACAATCGAAAAAGCAATACAAAGTGCAGGGTATCATGTGGTCTATGAAAAACTTACAGTAAAAATTGCCGGAATCACAGATTCTGGAGACGCGCATAGTCTTCAAAAAAAACTGGAAAGACTGGACGGGGTAAGGAGTGTATCCGTAAATTATGGCAATAGCCAGGGGATAATAGAATACAACCCAGCACTGCTTTCACTTTCTGATATTAGGCAGTTCATTACAAAAAATGGCTATCATGTGTTGTCTGAGGATCTTTCTGAATCGGCAGAGGAACTAGAGGCAAAAAAACTTGGAAAATTATTTGTTATTGGCATCGCGTTTACAATTCCAATTTTGATTTTTGGATATCCTGAGTATCTGTCGTTTATCCCCTTGGCCGGAAGTAACGTTGCAGCATATCTGATGCTCGCATGTGCAAGCGTGGTCCAGTTTGTAGCCGGAAGCAGATTCTATTCTGGTGCATTCAGGATTGCCAAGTTAAGGTCTGCAAACATGGACACTCTGGTAGTGGTTGGAACGACTGCAGCATACCTGTTCAGCCTGTATAACACATTCCCAAACCCGTCCTGGGATAAAATTTACTATGACGCGTCTACAGTCGTGATCACATTCATCATACTGGGAAAATACCTTGAAAACAAAACCAAGGGAAAAACCTCGTCAATCATAAAAAAAATGCTAGAGTTACAGCCAAAGACTGCATCGCTAAAAACAGAAAATGGCGAAGTCCAGATCCCAATAGAGCAGATAAGTCTTGGCAACCTCATTACGGTTAGGCCTGGAGAAAGAATACCAGTTGACAGTATTGTGGTTGATGGGCACTCTGCAGTAGATGAATCAATGGTTACCGGAGAGTCAATGCCTGTTGGAAAAAAAACAGGTGATCCAGTGATTGGCGGAACTGTAAACAAGGAAGGCGCACTTGTTATTCGCGCAACAAGGATTGGAAAAGATACAGTCCTCTCCCAAATAATCAATCTGGTAGAGGATGCGATGGGAAAAAAGCCCTCAATTCAGAGATTGGTTGACAAAATTGCCGGCTACTTCGCACTGATGGTAATGGGAATTGCCGGAGCTACGTTTCTTGGATGGTACTTTGTTCCGTTTGGCGGGCACGTTGCAGCTGCTCTGATTCCTGCAGTCGCAATTCTTGTAGTCGCGTGTCCGTGCGCACTAGGCCTTGCCACGCCAACTGCGGTAATGGTTGGAATGAGCAAAGCTGCGCAACACGGAGTATTGTTCAAGGACGGCGAGGCATTAGAGGTGCTAAGCAAGGTGACTGTTATGGTGTTTGACAAGACGGGAACACTGACAGAAGGAAAACCGCAAGTCACCGACACCGTATCAGTTGATCCTGAGTTTGACTCGAGCAAAATATTGGAGATTGCCGCAATTGCAGAAAAAAACTCAGAGCATCCGCTTGGCAAGGCAATTCTACAAAAGGCAAACGGTGTAATTGCAGATCCGACTGACTTTGTTGCAATTCCTGGCAAGGGAGTCAAAGCAGTTTACAATGATTCCGTAATTGTCGTAGGAAGACAAGTGTTGTTGACGGATGAAGGAATTGAAACAAAATCCTCGCAGGAAATCATTTCGCAATTGCAGCAGCAAGGAAAAACTACGATTCTGGTGGGCTTGAATAGAAAACTGGTTGGAATTATCAGCCTGCTCGACATCCCAAAACAAACTGCAAAGGCCACTGTGGAATCGCTGACAAAAAAGGGAATCCAAGTGGTAATGCTTACTGGAGATAATGAAAAGACAGCTCAGACTGTGGCAAAGGAGATTGGAATAAATCAGATAATTGCAAATGTTTTGCCGCAGGACAAATTGGATGCAATAAAAGAACTACAGCGCGAAAACAAGGTTGCGATGGTAGGTGACGGAATAAACGATGCGGCCGCACTGACTCAGGCAGATGTCGGCATTGCAATAGGGAGTGGGGCGGATATTGCAATAGAGGCGGGCAATGTAGTACTAGTACGGGACGATCTTAGAAGTGTCGTATCTGCATTTGAGATTAGCAAAAAAACTGTCGGCAAAATAAAACAGAATATCTTTTACGCATTTGTATATAATGCGGCCTTGATTCCGGTTGCTGGACTTGGACTACTCTATCCCGCTGTGGCGGGAATGGCAATGGCTGCCAGCTCTGTTTCTGTGACTGGAAGTTCGCTTTTACTGAAAAGGTGGAACCCTGAGCGTTATCTTGGATAGTCTGCCCAAATCTTGTCATGATCAAACACGGTCTTTCAAGTTCAGAACATTGTCCATGATAAATTATCAGCAAACTCTAAATTTATCACAAAAACTTTCCAAGCATGAAAGGCTTACTTTTACTGGGGATGCTTTGCCTGTTTGCGATTCCATTTGCTGCAGGTCAGGAATCGGACCAAATAGGATTCCCGCAATTAAATTTACCAATCAAATTACATGTTAACGAATCAGCATTCTTAGAATCAGAAAGTCTTCAGATCACACTAAACCACATAGAAGATTCTAGGTGCCCATCTGACGTCACTTGTATCTGGGCAGGTGAGGCCAAAGCCCAACTAAGCCTCATACACAATGAGCAAATGGGAAATCTCACACTGAGTACGATGGCATACAACAAACCAGTTTCATTTGACGGCTATCTGATAAGTTTAATCAAGATGGATCCATATCCAACTAGCACCAAAAACATCACATCTGCTGACTATATAGCTACTATTTTGGTATCAAAGGAAGAAGGTCTACTGTCTCCAAAACAACAAATGACGAACGGAGTTTTGCCGCAAGACGTTGTATGTCATGACGGACTTGCGCTTGTGCAAAAAGCATCGACGGACACAGCAGTATGTGTCAAACCGGAAACTGCAAAAATACTTGCAGAGCGTACCTGGGGCACAATTCTCAAAGAGGCAAACCTAGAAACCGAAAACCCAAAGCAAGTACCAAATCCGGCATCTACATACTGTTTTGATAATGGAGGAAAAATCGAAATGAGTCAAACCGATGCCGGCGTAGAGGGAATCTGTGTATTTTCAGACGGCTCTAAATGCGAAGAGTGGCAATACTACAGGGGAGAATGCAAACCTGAATCATCCAACACGCCAATTCAATCAAGTCTTGAAATAACCACGGAAAAAGACCAATACGCAATCGGCGAACCAATTAATTTCACTATCACAAATTCTGGAAGCGCTAGGCTTTTCCCAATCGGATGGGGTTATTCTATTACCGGTCCAAATGGCGAGCAATATGCGCCAAGCGGCGTACTAAAGATGATGCTAATTGCGCTGTCGCCTGGAAACTCTACCAACTGGGAATGGAACCAACTTGACGGCAACAATACGCAAGTAGGTCCTGGCCAATACTCCATTAACGCCTCTTATTCAGAAGAAAATACGGAAAAAGAAATTACGAATTCAAAACTAGTCGAAATCACATCACAATAATGCCAAAATCCCACCTGTGGATGATATCAAAAAGCGCTGAAGGTACATAGATGTCCTTAGACAAAGCGCATCTCTCTGCATGGAAGACACTGGTCATACTGTCTTCTATTGCAACAATGGTAATGTATGCAGAGACAATGCTGATTCCTGCAATCCCTGATCTGATCAAAGACTTTTCCATATCGTACAGCACGTCCTCGTGGATTCTTACCACATATCTCATTGCAGGTGCGGTGATGACACCTATTGTAGGAAAGCTTGGAGACATGTACGGCAAGAAAAAAATGCTGCTAGTCATCATGATAATATACACGACAGGCGTATCGCTTGGAGGATTTGCAACAAACATCTATTCAATGCTGGCAGTCAGGGCACTGCAAGGAGTTGGGATTTCTATGTTTCCAATTGCATTTGGAATTATCCGGGACCAGCTTCCAGTAAACAAGCTCGCAGTTGGACAGGGTCTCATAACATCCATGTTTGCAGCGGGATCCGTTATGGGGCTACTCTTTGGAGGAAACATCATTCACCAATTTGGCTGGCAGTTTACATTTTTCTTTACTATACCTGCTGCAATAGCGCTGGTTATCATAATAATGAGGCTAATACCTGAAAGCCCAATACACGTAGAGCTTGGCAAAAAACCAAGCCTTGACATTATGGGGGCTGTAGTTCTTGCGGTAACCATAATCTCATTTTTGCTTTCTCTGACACTTGTAGAAAGTGACATACATTCGCCGCAGCTACTTGTAACGGTAACCGTAGGAGTATCATCACTGCTCTCGTTTATCATAGTGGAAAAAAAAGCAGTCTCGCCAATCATCAATTTCAATCTGCTGTCAAACCGGAATCTTTTGGCAGCAAACATCATGATCATGGTTGTGGGCATGTCAATGTTTATGGTCTTTCAAACGATTCCAATCCTGGTTAGAAACCCCTCGCCGTTTGGGTTTGGCGGCGACTCACTTGATGCGGCGCACACACAGCTTCCATTTGCACTGGTGCTGCTCATATTTGGCCCGACATCTGGACTAATCATATCAAGGCTTGGCATCCTAAAGCCAGTGCTTTTGGGAAATGTGATAACAACACTTGGATTTTTCAGCCTGTACTTTTTCCACTCCAACACATTGTATGTTTCTGCAAACCTCGCGGTTCTTTCTGTTGGATTGTCTCTGACTGGCGTGGGAGCTACAAACATAATTTTGCTTTTGACTCCAAAACAGTTCAGCGGAGCATCAATGGGCATGTCTACCCTGATTAGAATAATCGGTTCCTCAGTAGGACCAGCACTTGCTGCAATGTATATGCAAACTCATCAGGGTACAATCAAGGACCTGGCTGGAACCTTCCCAACCCCAGAATCCTACAGTCTGATATTTCTTACCGCGGCGATCATTTCCATATCATCGATAATACTCACACTGATAATACGAAAAAGGATATCCCAATTATCAATCGTCTAGTTCTTCTTACATGGTGTTTTGCCAAAAACTATTGCCACACAGCCGAAATGGGCAATAATTATGACCAGAGCCATGATTTTAGGCACGAATTCCCACTATGTGCCGTCAGAGAATCGTGACTGCTCTGAATCAAACACATCTACTACGTGGCTTGCCAGCTTTTCAATATCGATCGTATGATCAGCTGAAATCAGCAATGTCAGATCTGTTAGCGGAAAACTGATCAGAACAATCTTGTCCCTTCTTGCGGCAAGATAGTTTATTGGACCCAATGAACTGTCAAAGGACTTTCTCTGAGAAATCTCGTAAACAAATTCCATAAATTCCTCCAGCCTCAATCTGTCTTTCTCAAGTGGGATGAGTCCCTTTTTGAATCCGCCCGCGACTATCATGCCATCCTTGTCGATTATTCCAGCAAATCTGATTTCATTTTCTTTTGTTAACTTCTTACACTTTACGTCATATCCGGGATAAAGGATTTTGTGAAGGAGGTGCATCTACTCTTGCCCCTCTATTCCCATCAAAGTAAGAGTAGACCTAATTCTGTCAATCCTTCTAATCCTTGACGTGATTATGTCACGCACCATCTCGTTTGACGGTGCCTCAATTTTGGCAATGATGTCGTACGCGCCAAAGACTCCGTGCATTTCCTTTACTCTGCCAACCGACTTGAGTTCAGAGATCACCTTTTCCTCTGCTCCAAGATCACAGTTTATCAAAACATATGCCGACGACAAAAAATCAACTCCTGGGCATGTGCTTTCTGCAGTAGCACTTGAGTTCCGTACACTCTTTCATTGCTTCTAGGTATTCGTCAATTGGCTTTTTTTCTGTCTTACAGAAGCATACTTCTGCTTCGTCTCCACATTCTATACAATAGCTCATGGTCTGTATACGTATTATACATATATATGGTAAATTATAGAATTTCTATTAATATATTCAATATTATATTGTAATACTGTACAAATATTCATTTTTTTGAATAATTATCCAACAAAATTAAAAACTTGTTCAGTGATCGCATTCGTAGCCAAACATGTTATCAGAAAATACAGACACACCCTTATCTTTCATTGTGACGTAACATACCACAAGAAGCTGACACAACATAGAGGCCTGTGTTGTTGTGGCACCAGTTTGCCGGTAGACACTCCCCGTCTGCCCAAAGCAAAGGATGCCTTGCAGCCAAGTCAGCTTCGTCCTATCTCATTCTGGAGAGCAATTCTAATAAAGTTAAATTTCAAAATATTTTATGCAAACAGTTATTCGATTTAACCCTCATACATCGCTGAAAGTCTTAAAAGATTGAATGACCTATACTAGACCACATGGAAGATCAAATCCCACAGTGTAAGTGTCCTCCAGGATCTGAAAGATATGTGAACGAGGACGGCATGAATATCTGCCTTTCTTGTGGCGGATGGGTACCACAATAAAACAAACCCGTAATTGAACAAGATTGGCGTCCTGGAATTGAACTGTACTGGTTTGACTGGGCTGGTCAGAATTATTTCTGAATGTAAATTATGCTGGATGAGTCTAACGTCTATGTAATGCCGTTATGTAAACAAACTTGCAATGTCTGCTTTGATAGCCTTGTAAACTGGAACTTTTCACTGTTTCTAAGTTACAGTGGCAATCTTCTGAATTCTTGAAGACGTCTGTATTTTTTCATTTTAATTTATGTGGTGGACTGGGAGGGAATTGAACCCTCGACTTCTGCATTGCGAATGCAGCATTATACCACTAAACCACCAGCCCTTGTATTGCCAAAGTTTGTGCCTCTATTTTACTCATTTAGTCGCT
>SCVO01000055.1 GCA_004322465.1 Candidatus Nitrosotenuis sp. | reverse complement strand
AATTGAAGCCATATACGAACAAAGTTCGTTTGACCCTTTTTTAATAGTTTCCTAGGCAAAGACGTCAATAAACGATCTTTTCTTGACATCGATCATCCCGCTATACAGAATTCTAACGGACGGTAGCGCAAGGAATGGCAAAAACAACGGTATGAGGTGCGGCCTTTGGAATACGCATCCGTTTTCAACTAGTGAAGAGTTAAGCTTGACAAATCTTTCCAACACATCATCAAACGAATTTGAGGAGATTATTCCTCCAACCTGCAACGGTAGAAACGACAGGATTTTTCCTTCTTTTACCACCACCATTCCTCCCTGCGACTTTGTCAGATAATTTGCTGCTTGCGCCATGTCTTTTTCGCTTGAACCGATTACTATCATATCGTTTTCATGAAAGCTCCAAGTAGATGCAAACGCACCAACATCTGCGCCAAAGTTTTTCAAAAATCCAAGTGCGTGTTTTGCTGAGCCAAATGTCCTATCAAAGGCGGCTACCTTCCAGACATCCTTTTCTTTGGACGGCATTACATTTCCATTATTAGTGACAAGTTCTGCAGTGCTTTGCTTTGTTATTATTTCAGTTTCCATTTCAATTACGTTTACAAGAACTGTGGGTTTTTTGCTTTTTATTGCAAAGTCGTTTTCCGTGAGATTTTTTGCAGTCTTGACCGTCCTTGTTATCCATTGTGGAAGGCTCGGCCTTCTTATTTTTGTCACCAGACTTCCGTTTGACACAACAAGCCTTCCCCCCACAAAGACTCGCTTTGGCTTTATTTTCTCAAGGTCATCAAATACAAGCATGTCTGCAAGCTTGCCCGGAGCAATTCCTCCCAAGTCCCTTCCCATGTTGTAATAATCAAAACAGTTCTTGGATGCCATGGTGATTGCGTCAATCACATCCACGCCAAGCCGCACTGATTCCCGTATACAGTGATCAATGTGGCCAAATTTTGCCATGTCTACGGGATCCAGCCCGTCTGAGCAAAACATCAGCCGGTTAAGATATGGTTTACTTGTGATAATTTTTGGAATAATATTTTTTAGATCACGCCTAATTGAGCCCTCCCTCATCATTATCCACATTCCCAGCCGTAGTCTTTCCATCACTTGATCATAGTCAATTGGCTCGTGGCACGAAAGAATTCCAGACGAAATGTATGCGTTTAGCTTTTTGTCAGACGCCCCTGCAGTGTGGCCGTTGATGATGCAGTCATTCTCAAGCATGTTTGAAATCTTTTTCATTGTGATAGGATCCCTTGATGTGACCTTTGTCCAAGAGAACACCTCTCCTAGTCCCACTACGGAATCAAGCTTGATTGCAGATTTTTCTTCAGAGATGTCAATTGTTTTTCCGTGGCTGAACTTTTTATCAACGGGCAGTCCGCCGGGCACCACGTGAAATATGCGAATTGGCAAGTCAGACGATGCCTTGACAAACTCGTAAAATCCTCTGGTGCCGCATACGCTTACGATGTCTATTGGATCGGAAAACAAGCTCGTCGTTCCGCATAGGAGTAGCTGCTTTGCGAGTTCCGATGGCATTACAAACTGATCAATGTGAATGTGCGGATCGGCAAATCCCGGTGTAAGATATTTTCCCTCAAGATCGATCACTGCGGTATTCTGCCCTGCAGTATGAGAAGCGTCAGGACCGACATATGCAATCCTGTCATTTGTAATCGCAACATGGATGCTGGGAATGATTTCCCGCGTGTAGACGTTTACAAGCGAGCAGTTTTTGAAAACCATGTCCGCTTTTTTGTCTCCCATTGCAACTGCGTTAAGTGTGAAAACCATCGAGGAAAGCTTGGTCACGGAATCAGTTTGGCTTTAGACTTTATTATAGATTCAAAATTTTGCTCGAATTACTCGTAATACCTTAAATTACCAACCAAGGTGGTGTTTTCTATGAACATGCCCAAGGAAATGAACAGGTATTGTCCAAAGTGTAAAGTACACACATTGCAAAAGGTCGCCCTGTACAAGGCAGGAAAGAGAAGAGGCTCGGCAATAGGCGAAAGAAGGCACAATGAGGACAAAATGGGGTATGGTGGTCAGAAATTTCCAAAATTAGCAAAGCCTGCCAAGACCACGAAAAAGCAGACATTGATTTTCACATGTCCACAATGCAAAAAGAAATCTAATAAAAAGGGCATCAGACTAAGAAAGCTCGAGTTGGTAGCAGTATGAAGAGAAATCACATTCCTATTCCAAAGCCAAAGAGCAAGTTTCAGAAGGTACAGTGCAAAGAATGCAGCGCTGAAAATGTTTTGTACTCACACGTTACCACAGTTGTGACATGCAAGTCATGCGGCAATACAATTGCAGAGCCAACAGGATCTGTCGCAAAGATTTTTGGTACCGTTCTAGGCTCGCTTGAGTAAGTCGTAATCACTTTTTGTATTAAGATTTAACGCTAGTCTTTTGTCGTCAATTATCAAATAGGTTTCCTTTACTGCATCCATTGAAGAAATTTTTTTTGGATCAATTATTGACAGACCGGTGTAATAACATTCTTCGTTGTTATGGGTTACTGAGAATTCCAATGTCAAATTCACGGAGTCCAGGAATTTTTTCGTGACGAGAAAGCTCTGCCATACACTGTTGTCGTATCTTGCAACTAATTCTTTTATTATTTGTCCATCAAGCAGAGGCAAGTCTCCTGACACTACAAGCGTTGGTTCACCTAGATTTGATAGTGCCATGTTTAGATCAGATACGTATCCGTTGCCGTCTGTTTTGATGGTTTTGATTCCGCTATTCTGAAGTAGTTTTTCCGTGTCTGGAGAATTGTCGCTTGTTGCAGCCATGATTTTTGAAAAGCAATTAGAGTCTTTTAGCGCGTCAACAACATGGATGACTACCGGCTTTTTGTATTTGAGTAGAAGTTTTTCCTCTGCGATATCCATGCGTGTTCCCCGGCCACCAGCCATAACAAGGCCAATCATACCGATACGAAGACAAGCAAAGATGCGAGTCTTGTGATTTCGTTTGTTGCGCCCATGATATCGCCTGAAATTCCCCCAAAGCTTCGCCTAGAGACTACAAGAATTATCAGTGTGAGTGCAATTCCCATGCCAAGTGCCAAAAATCCAGCATCGTTCCTTAGAATGAAAATAGAGGCAACGGTGATTGCGGCTGCAATTGCCAGCTTCTTTCTATCCCGCATATTCTGCACAAACAACGAGTTAGAGCCTTCCCATGCAGACGGGCCAAGGCTGGCAAGCAGGATCATTGAGAATTTCGCTATTATCTCCCCAATCAGTATTGCCTGAAACAGTTCAAAGCCCTTCATTGAGGAAATCGCGATTACCATTCCTGCCACATACAGAATGATTGCAAATATTCCTGCTGAGCCGACTGACGGATCACGCATCACTTGCATCTTTTGCTCCTTTGTGCCACGCACCATCAGACCGTCTGCAAAATCAGAAAGGCCGTCGATATGGTGAATCCCAGTGATCAATGCGAACATCCCAGTGATCAAAAGGCCTACAATGAGAGGCTCCAGGAAAAATGACAGACCGTATGCCACCGAGCCCACCATCAGCCCGATGGCAATCCCAACTATTGGAAACAGGTACATGTGCTTTGCAATTGTTTGTAGATCCGAGTTTCCAACAGGAACTATCGTTAGAAACGAAAATACCGAGCCCACTTGCCTAAACATGAATCCACCATCCCAAATATGACAGAATAATTATCATAGGAGCGGTAACCAATACGCAAAACATGATTCCAGTTACTTTCATTAGCAGAACGGCTTGTCTGAAATGACTTTCATCTGGTGCTACAGTGCCGTTACCCAAGGAATAATGATCAATTTTTTCAAATCTTGTTCCAAGCGCTCCTGCCATTGCCGCCATTGGATATCCAGCATTAGGACTTTCAGTGTTTTTCCCATCACGCCTCATTATGATTAGAGAGTTCTTCCAGTCCGCCCTTACCAAAACAGCGGCAAGTATCATGACTAGTCCAGTTATTCTTGCAGGCAGATAGTTTAGTACCTTGTCGCAATTTGCGCCAAACCAGCCCACGTTTCTAAACAGAGCAGTCTTGTAGCCAACCATGGAATCGATTGTGTTGATGGTCCTATACACAAATGCTCCAGGAAGCCCAAATAGTCCAAAGTAGAACAACGGGCCAGTTATGCCATCGACGACGTTTTCGCTAATGCTCTCAAGCGTGGCTGAAATGACATGATTCCTATCCAAGTCCTTGGTGTTGCGCTTGACTAGCATTGAGAGCCTTGAGCGCGCCTCCTCAAGGTTGTTCCTAGACAGGGCTTCCATAACCAGATTGCCATGCTTTTCCAGCCCCCGTATGGCAATTGTGGTTTTGAGTAAAAGAGAGCCAACCAAAACAGTGATCACGGTAAGAATGACGCCAGATGCATTCTTCACTGCATAATCGTATGAAACCAGCAAGGCTGCCACAAGCGCAGATACAAAAACAGTTACCAACATGCCGCCAATTTTTTCTCTTGTTTGGTTTTGGTTTTTTGCAAATGGAACAAGTCTTGCAACCACAGTGCCGACCCAAGCGGTTGGATGAAACTTGTTTTTTGGATCACCGAATATGAGATCAAGCGCAAATGCAAAAAACACGATCAAAATTGAAACAAGTATCATTTTAACAGCATCTCCAGCGATTTGATATCAAGATTTTTCTTTACTATCCGTGCAAGTTTTTCAATTTCGGTGTCCAATTTTTTCTTGTTTTGTTTTTTGAAGAGTTTTATTTTGTCATCAAGCGAGTCTTCGTTTGGCAGATCCATTTCAATTAGCGGTATTACGCCAAGAACAGATTTAGAGGTTATCTGCCTAAGCCTTTCGAACCCAGGTGTTAGGATGTTTACGTTTCCCCTGAACTTGTTTATTACAAATCCCTTTACCAGTTTCTGGTGCTGTTTTGACAAAAGGGACATCGTTCCAACAAGGCTTGCAAAAGAACCTCCCCTCTCAATATCAGTTACCAGAATCACGGGAGATTCCATTTTTTCTGCAAGCAGCATGTTTGCAATGTCATAATTGTGCAGATTGATCTCCGCAGGAGAGCCGGCTCCCTCCATTATGATAAGGTCGTATTTTTTTTGCAATACAGCGAGCGACTGCAGTGCTATTTGAAATCCCTTTGTTAGGACAAATTTCTTGTAGTAAGTGTCAGCAGTCATTTTCTTGTAGAATTTGCCTTGAAGCAAAACGGAGCTACGATAGTTGCCAAGCGGTTTTAGAAGAATTGGGTTCATGTGCGGCGAGATTTCTGCCTTTGATGCGATTGCCTGGATTGCCTGTGCCTGGGAAATCTCAAATCCGCTTTCGCGGTATGAGTAATTTGACATGTTTTGCGATTTGAATGGGGCTACGCGGTACCCGGAGTTTGCAAATATTCTACACAGCGCAGTAACAAGCGTTGTTTTTCCTGCTCCGGACGATGTTCCCTGAACCATCAGAATGCGGCTCATCGGAGTTCCTCCAATGCCGCAAGTAGTTTTGTGTTTTCCTTGTGTGTCTTAATTGCTATTCGAATATAGCTGTCATCTAATCCGCGAAATGTGCTGCAGTCCCGAATCAGAATGTTTTTTTTCAAGAGATTCTTTTGCAGTGCTTTTGATTTTGTTTTTGTCTTGATCAAAATAAAATTAGTGGCGCTATCGAAACAAAAAAAACCATCTAGTCTTGAAATGGAATTTGTGAGAAAAACGTGTTCCTTTTTTATCACTTTTCTTGTCTTTGGAAGAAAGCGCTTATCGGACAATGCAAGAACTGCCGCATCCTGTGATAGTCCGCCAACATTCCACGGGATCTTGATGTTATGTAGTATTGATATCATCTTTTTGTCTCCAATTCCGTATCCCACCCTCAGTCCTGCAAGACCAAATGATTTTGTAAGTGATTGCAGAATGAAAAGATTCCCAGTAATAATGTGATCAATCAAGGATTCTTTTGGGCTTTGCGTTAGTTCCATAAAGCACTCATCAACAAACAGTATGGTGGAGCGACTTTTTGCAGCACGCAAAATCTTCAACATTGTATTTTTTGGTATGAGGGTTCCAGTAGGGTTGTTCGGATTGCAAACGAAAACGCATCCGTTTTTTGGGATTTTTTTAATAAAATCAGAAACGTCATCGCTCAGATCCATTGTCTTGAAAAACTCAATTTTGCCGCCACAGAGATTTACTGCCGCCTCGTATTCGCCAAACGTTGGAACCGGAATCAAAACGGGGGTGTTTTTGTCAATTACAGCTTGACAGAAATTGTAGATTATCTCGGTTGCGCCGTTCCCAATTACCAAATTGCCAATTGGGATTTTGGCATGCTTTGAGAGGTGCTTCCTAAGCTTTGTCGAGTTATGGTCAGGATATACGGGAATGTTTTGCAGGCCGGTTTTTAACAGTCTTTTGACCGATGGTGGGAATCCCAAGGGGTTTACGTTTGAGCTAAAATCCACAAGTGTCTGATTTGGGCTCTTAACCGAATACAGACCTCCATGAGGAACCGAAACATGGCGTTCTATGTTTTTGGCAAACTTCACACACACGAACACGCATTCACGGGTTTAGTTGTTACGGTTTTTGCCAGTAAAGAATTATTAATTGATCGCACGAAAATTTTTCTTGTGAAGAAAAGAGTAGCAATTTTAGGTGCGACTGGCGCAGTTGGCCAAGAATTCATAGTTTCATTAAAGGATCACCCGTGGTTTGAGGTAACACAACTTGCAGCGTCCGAAAGATCTGCTGGCAAAAAATACACCGAGGCAATAAGGGATCCAAATTCAGGCATAGTGAAATGGCAGGTAGGCGGCGAGGTTCCGCAGTATGTCCGAGAAATGATGGTAGTATCAATTGATCAAATAAAAACAGACGAGCTTGACTTGGTGTTTTCTGCTGTGGAAAGCGATGCGGCAAGAGAAATCGAGACCAAGTTCGCAAAGGAACTTCCAGTGGTAAGCACATCTTCTGCATACAGATATGATGAAGACGTTCCAATATTGATTCCTGGAATTAACGACGAGCAGGTAGAACTAATTGAGACACAAAGGAAAAACCGCAACTGGAAGGGCTATGTTCTGCCTCTCCCAAACTGCACCACTACGGGTCTTGCCATAACAATGAAGCCACTATACGACAGCTTCGGAGCAAAACGTGTATTCATGACATCGATGCAGGCAATATCTGGCGCAGGAAGATCGCCCGGAGTTTCTGCGCTTGATGTTACCGATAACCTAATCCCGTACATTCCAAAGGAAGAGGGAAAGGTGAGACTAGAGACTGCAAAGATTTTGGGCAAGCTCAAGGACGGAAAAATAATACCAGCAGACATCAAGGTTAGCTGCACATGTACAAGAGTGCCAGTAATAGACGGCCACACAGAATCAGTATTCGTAGAGACATCAAAACCTGCAAAGCTAGATGATGTCACAAACAAAATTCATGAATTCTCTGATCATATCAGCGTCTTAGGACTTCCATCCGCCCCGAAGGACTATCTTGTCGTACACCAAGACCCAACAAGGCCACAGCCAAGAATTGACAGAGAGCTTGATGGCGGCATGACAACGTCGATGGGAAGACTTGAGGAAGATCAGATATTTGAGAACGGCGTAAAGTATGTCTTGTTTTCACACAACAAAAAGATGGGCTCTGCAAAAGGTGCAGTACTACTTGCAGAGATGCTGTACAAAAAAGGCAAGCTTTAATCAGAATTTTTTCAAATTTTTTGATCATAACGTTATTAAACAGAAAAGATTTCACCAAATCGGGTGTTTTAAACGGCAAAAGTTGATGAATTGGATCTTACCATTTTATCAGAGCTAAG
>SCVO01000054.1 GCA_004322465.1 Candidatus Nitrosotenuis sp. | reverse complement strand
ATCTAGCAGAACAACTACCATATAGATTCCGATATTCGTTCGAAAAAACCAAACACTATCTTATATCAAATTTTTCTTAAAAGCTATCGTGAGTATTGTATCTGGATTATCGTATATTGTGGATTATGATCATCCGAGGTGTTTAATTGACTGAGATCATTGCGTGTGGAAACGAAGAAGTAGATAGACAATTCGGGGGAGGAATTCCATTCCCAACTCTGATGCTAATTGAGGGAGACCATGGAACAGGAAAAAGCGCATTGTGCGCCCAATTCATGAAAGGACTTCTCGCATCAGACAAAAGAGTTCTTTGTGTCACAGAAAACACAGTCAAAGAATACATTGAAAATATGAAAGCGATCACATTCAATTTTTCAACTGCATTCTTACGTAACAGACTTACAATAATGCCGCTACACATGTATGGAGTACAATGGAACAAAGAACAGTCATCGTTTCTTTTACCTGTAATTGGTAGGTACATTGGTAACAGCTTCAAAGAACACAACTGTGTCGTAATAGACTCCTTGTCACTTTTGACAGTTTTTTCAGACGCAAGCAAAATTTTGGAATTTTTCACACAATGCAAGTATCTTGTAGCGCGTGGAATGAGCATCATACTAACAATTCACCCAGAGGATATCCCACCAGACCTAAGAATGAGAGTAAAGGGAGGCGTTGATGTCTACCTAAAGCTTGGATCAACTAACATCGGTGGAAGAGACGTTAAAACACTAAAAATTGTAAAGCTAATTGGTTCAAAAGAAAACACCGACTCGGGTTTTGCGTTTGACATAGACATGACATTTGGAATAAAGATCGTGCCAATATCAATGGCAAATGCCTAGGGTGGATCTAATGGAGGACTTAGAATTTGCCATTTGATTTCTCACAGGTAAGGGATCAGAAATTTATTGACGAGCTAAAAAAATCCCCTCATCTCCTGACCCACATTGAAAATTATACTGCTAGAGGTAATCCTCTACCACTTTTTACTGAACAGTTACAGGCTGAGCATAAAAAACTCAAAGAACCAAATCTGTTATACCCAATAGCGGAGCAAGTCTACATTCACATCAACCCGCATACCTCGTCTGACGACGGTTACATGGAATATGTGATAGTTGAGCCTGATGCGCCAGACAGAAAAATCATGGAATGTGCGGATAAGATGTTTGCAGTTCAATCCGCAGATCTAATCCCACCAATTGAAATCACAGAGCGATTTAACATGGTTGAAACTTATCTCAAAGAACATGTGGATCTAACTGATTCTGCAGTAAACTATGACACCATAGGCGACATATACAAGCTAAAGATGCTGCCAGTGCAGAAAAAAGACTGGGTTGGGCTAAGACATCACTTTTTACAAAAGAGAGCAGGAGTTGGCATATTGGATCCGTTTCTTTCCGATCCAAACCTAGAAGACATATCCATTATTGGAGCAGGAAATGTTTACGTAATTCACAAATCATTTGGCGCATTAAAGTCTCCATTATTCCTAGGTGTGGAAGAAATTGATGAATTGATTATTAGCATGTCAGAACAGTTTGGAAAAACAGTATCTCACGCAAAACCTGTAGTTGACGCAGTTCTTCCTGATGGTTCTAGAATTAACATTGTATTTGGAAAAGACATCAGCAGAAGAGGAACTAATGCAACGATAAGAAAATTTGCAAGCACTCCACTTTCAATCACGCAAATTTTGACATCAAAGGCACTTGACTTTAGAGAAGCAGCATACATGTGGATGATGCTAGCAGAAGGAATGAGTGTCTTCATCAACGGAGAAACCGCATCTGGAAAAACCACCACGTTGATGGCACTTACCGCATTTATCCCATCAAACTGGAAAATAGTGACAATTGAAGATACGCCAGAACTTACATTGCCTCACTCCAACTGGATTACGGAAGCAACGAGGGATACAGGACACGAAAGTTCTAGCGTAACAATGTTTGATTTGCTAAAAGCAGCATTAAGACAGAGACCTAACTATATCTTTGTAGGAGAAATTAGAGGCGCAGAGGCAAACATTGCGTTTCAAGCAATGCAGACTGGCCACCCGGTAGTTAGCACATTTCACGCAGCAAACATGACTGCGTTGATTCAGAGAATCACAAACCCTCCAATGCTCATACCGAAAACAAACGTAGAGAATCTAAACATCGGATTATTCCAAGGTGCAGTCCAGGGACCTGGAGGAAAAAGAGTAAGGCGGGTTCTTTCAATTAATGAAATTTTGGGCTACAATCCAGAGGGTGGAAACATAATGTTCATTCCTGTCTTTAACTGGGATCCTGGAACAGACGAGGTAAAATTCAGAGGCAGAGGAAGCAGTGCATTGTTTGTTCAAAAACTGCTTGAAAAACGGGGAATGCATAAAAAAGATGAGGGTTTGCTATATGAAGAACTAGAGTTACGGGCAAAAATTTTGCAGAGAATGATGGAAAAAAGGATTTTTAACTTTTATGATGTCTTTGATTCTATATCACACTGCAGAGAGATAGGTCTTGACGCATTTTACAAGGAGCTCGAATCGTTGTAATGCAGATTCCTCTGCTCAAAAACCTCACACTTGCAAATCTGCAAAAAAGCGATGAAAAATTTGTCTATTTCATAGCATTCCTGTTTAGTATATCGACTGGTGAAATAGGCGGTATAGATCTAATCAAGACCACACGTGACACAAACTACGGAAAATACACTAAAGCATTCAAAGAAGTACATCAGCTAGGAATCGGATGGAGTTTTGGAGTATCAGCATCACTTGAAATGATTTCAGAGAAGGTTTCAAATGATAAACATGATCCACTAAAACAAATCCTGATCAAGCTAGCTCAAGTCATTCGACTAGGTGATACGCTGAAGACATTTCTTGCAGACGAGCTGAAATCCACCCTTACCAATTATGTCATAGTTTATGAGAGAAAGCTTGAAAACCAAAAACTATTCTTGGAAATGTTTTACACTTTGATGTCTACTGCCGCTTTTATGATATCGGCAAACTCGATTATGAGCATGCTCATGGGACAGTCAAACTCAGAACAAATCCTACTGATGTCATTTATTGGAGTTACGGTAAGCATGAGCGCATTCGTATTTATGATGTATATCATGTTCCCACGTGACATACTAGGATATCAATCGGGAGACGAGGATCTGAAATTCCGGCTCAAAGTCTACATGACACTAGGGGCTGGCACTGGAATAGGTCTGGCTCTCTTGATGACCAATATAGTGCCGACAAGTCTGGTTGTAGGCATTGCTGCTGCACCCCTATTATATCCAGGAATGATCGCAAGAAAAATCGAAAAAAGAATTAAAGAGCTTAACGACTGGTATCCTGAATTCATTCACCACTTTGGAGAAATCTATGCCACAATCGGTTCAATTGGCAGTACGCTTGAGGCAGTGCTGAGAAGTGACTTTGGACCTCTTCAGAGCCACGTGGAACGATTTAAAAATCGAATCAAGCACAGAGTCGATCAGAAAATTAGCTTCGAATTGTTCTCTCGTGATACAGGAAGCCAAATAATTGCAAACGGAAACGAGGTGATCTCATATGCGATGGACAAAGGAGGTGATATGGGTCTTGCAGGAAATCATGTCTCAGATATTACAGTAAAAATTAATGAGCTTAGGGCAAAAAGAGCACAAACATCTAAAACATTCGAAACCATCATAGTGGTACTTCATGCATTAACGATGGCAGTATTTGGTTTGATGAACAAACTTACTGCAATATTCTATGAAATGGTGAAAACAGTCGATATATCAAATGACGCGTTAACATTAACTCCGATAAACCCAGAATTTATGGCAATGATGATGCCTGCAATGATTGTAATGATATCTGTCATTAGTGCAATGGCGCTCAAGGTTGCCCAGGGTGGACTGTATAAGACGGTGTTCTATCACATTGGAATGCTAATTGTGATAGGCTCAATTGTCATGTTTGTAATGGATGCATTACTGTCTGACTATTTGGCAACGCATGTAATGGACTTTGTAAAGCCCAAAGTTTGAGCAAAAACTGTATGGTTGAATCAAACACACATCACTCTATATTTTTAATTATAAAGTAATCCACATGAATAAACTCATCGTGATTTAGTATGATGGCACAAACAATTTCAGATTCTTTGCAGGTTGTATCGTTTAACCTAAACAATTCTTCTGGCAAGAAAGAGGATTACGCTGTTCCAATTGAACAGGTAAGAGAAATTAGAGCAGTGGAAAAAATCACCAAAGTTCCTCACTCTGAATCCCACGTAAAGGGAATAATGAATCTTAGAGGATTGATAATTCCAGTAATCGACGTAAAAGAAAAGCTTGGATTAGATTTCAATGGAAACATTAACTCTTCAAAACAGAGAATCTTAGTCGCAGAGGTAAACAATTCGCTTACAGGCCTTCTTGTAGACGAAGTAGACCAGGTAATGCGCATTCAGACAAAGGACATAGAGTCTGCACCTCAAGGAGCGCTTGAATCGCGCAATTATGTAAAAGGAGTTGCAAAGATTAATGAAAAATTAATGATTCTTTTGGATGTCAGCCTCTTACTTGGCTCAAATAAAATAGAAAACGCACAAAAATCAACAAGCACATTCCGTAAAGGGTCAAAACCAATAGAAAAACAGCAGCTTTATGAGGATTCCAACCATCAAAATACTGAGAGTACAAGCGATATTCCACCAGAATTGGCTGAAGTGTTTAATGAAGACGCAAATGGAATTCCTCCAACCCAGATAATTAGGGAAGAAACGACTTCTAGTTAACAAACTGTTCCAAAAATGAAGTAATAATAGATGATTTAGTACCGTTTTGGAGCCGATCTTTTCTAAAAAATTCCTTTCCGTTTAATATTATGTTAGGTATGGTTTGTACATGTCATTTAAGATGCCAAAACTTGAGGATATCTATGACAAAATTGATCTAGAAGAAAGCAGGCATATGAGTGAGGCAGATGGCTATCAGTGGGGCCTTGATTACCTAAATGATACGATAAAACAGCTTGAGAAGCTAGAGCGTATGGCTCTGACAAAAAATAACCCCCTGTTTTACAATGATGTCAAGATATCGATTCAAAGAGCACAGCACGCACAAAAAGAACTACAAGATAAGCTAACCAAAATAAAATGAACCACAAAACCTACTTGGTGACAACTTAACAGTCCCATTAATTTTGTATGATCATATCAAACATACTTTATGATATATCATGAATTGATTTAACGAAATTTAATGCAACTTTGTGTATTTTACTCTAATCTTATTACTTATTGGGGTATTTCCAGTGCTCTAGTATCATATATCGCACAAGAACGGAATGATTTCTAATGCTAGCCAAATCCGTCTCATCACAAATCAATGTTTTGATAATCAACGACTCAAACTACATGATCACATTATTGAAAGATCTTGTCACAAGTGAAGCCGTACGAGTATGTGATGTCGCAAGGGATGGCATTGACGCATTAAGAAAAATTACAATACAGAAACCTGATGTAATACTTTTGGATCTAGAAATGCCTCGTATGGACGGATTAACATTCATCGAGGAAATGGTAAAGCGTGGAACGCTGATACCGACAATCTTGGTTAGCAGCTTTAGTCAGGATGGTGCCAAGATAGTGCTTGATGCATTAGAAAATGGAGCAATCGATTTTGTACCGATCTCCCAACTAAACCCAGAGAACATGACCATTCTAAAAGAAATGTTAATCGATAAAATAAACACCGCAGCAAAATCCGATCCACAAAAGGCAGTTTTAGAGAAAATCAAAAACCTAAAACCAAAAAGAAAGGCGCTAGTTTCTCCACAGGCAGCATCAACTGTCGTCGCAATAGCCTCATCTACCGGCGGACCTAGCGTAGTGCAATCAATATTGGCCGCTTTTCCAGCTGACATCCATGCAGGAATTCTAGTTGTGCAACATATGCCAAAAGGATTTACAAAAAAATTTGCTGAAAGACTAAATGAAAATTGTGAAATAAATGTCAAAGAGGCTCAAAATGGAGACTTGATAACAGAAGGCACTGCTCTTGTTGCTCCGGGTGATATGCATATGGAGGTGGATTCTCAACTAAAAATAAAACTTGTTGATGGACCAAAGAGGTTTGGTGTCAGACCTGCTGCAAATGTAACCATGATATCATCTGCCGAACACTTTGGAACAAATACCATCGGTGTGACATTGACTGGAATGGGACATGATGGTGCATTCGGTATGAAAACCATAAAGAGAAGAGGTGGAAAAACAATTGCCCAAGATGAAAAGTCTTCTGTAGTATTTGGTATGGCAAGAGCAGCATGCGAACTAAATGCGGTAGATAAATTGTTGCCACCTGAAAAGATCTCAGAAGCAGTTTTAGAAGAGGTACAAAAACTTGTCACAGAATAACTACCGAGAGATGTATGTCTCGGAGGCATTAGAGCATGTCGAAACAATCAATGACACATTGCTAAAACTAGAGGAGGAACCGGATAAAAAAGAGCACCTGGATCTGATATTTCGCTCCGCTCACACCATTAAAGGAATGTCAGCGACAATGGGCTATGACGATACAAGAGAATTATGCAAGAACATTGAAAACATTTTTGACAACATTAGAAAAGGGCAGGAAAAGCTTTCCCCAAATCTTGCAAGTGCATTATTCAAATGCATAGATCTTTTACGTGAAATGATTGCAGATGAGAAAAAGAAAGTAGATCTAAAACCGTATCTACAGATGCTCGAACACCCAGATGACGCACAAGTTGACGTGGCTGAACCGACAAGTAGCACCAAATCTCCCACAATACGAGTAAAAATGTTAGACCTTGACTCACTGGTTAATCTTGTAGGTGAGCTTGTCATATCTAAAATGAGGCTGGAACAAACTCTGAGCCACAATGGTTCAGATGAAGCTCGCCAAGTTATGACAGAGCTTGACAGACTTGTAACCGATCTACAGTATCAATCAATGAAGCTCAGACTTGTACCAATAGATCAGATCTTTAGTAGATTCACAAGACTCGTACGGGATACATCAACCGGGTTGGGCAAACAAGTTAACCTAACTATGGACGGTTCTGGAATAGAACTTGATCGTACGGTTCTTGATGCAATAACTGATCCTCTCTTACACATTCTACGAAACTGTGTAGATCATGGCATTGAAACTCCACAAGAAAGAGAATCAAACGAAAAATCTCCAACTGGCACAATCAAGCTTACGGCATACGGTGTAGGAGATCAGGTGGCAATCAAAATTGAAGATGATGGTAAGGGAATCGACATTGATAAACTCAAAACAAAAGCAGTAGAAAAGAAACTTATCACGCAGGACGAAGCATCTAAGATGTCAACAGACGAGGCAATTAACCTGCTGGGAACTCCTGGCCTCTCTACTGCAAAAGAAATCACGGATGTTTCTGGAAGAGGTGTAGGAATGGATGTAGTTATAACGCAAGTAGAAGCCGTAGGTGGCAATGTAAAAATCACAACCGAAAAGGGAAAAGGAACGACAATTGTCCTGACAATCCCGCTTAGCGTGTCAATCATCGGAGGATTGCTGATTAATGTATCGGGAGACAAGTATGTCCTACCGCTTTCAAGTATTTCGACTACAGTTGTAGTAGAGGCAAATCAAATCAAAAGCATACATGGGCAGGAAGCAGTCGTATTACGCGAACAAGTTGTTCCGTTAGTAAGAGTATCAAAATTACTTGGCATGCAAGAAGCTGATTCAGGCAATACTGACAAAATAACAATAGTAATTGTCAACAAGGGAGGAAAACCATACGGGCTTATTGTGGACTCGTACGATAGAAAGCAAGAAATTGTAATTAAACGGCTAAGCAACGAAACACACTCGTCGGATCTCTTTACCAACGCCACAATTCTTGGTGATGGGAGCGTTGCACTAATACTTGATCCGGCGTTGCTGGTTTAGTGATACGCATGGCTGCACTAGTAGGTATCAATTCAGAAGAGATTCAACATCTCGTCAAAGTATTTGATCAGTACATTACATCAAAAACATCCGTGGCACTATCCAAGCTCCTGAGCGAATCGATAGTTCACAATGTAAAAATTTTGGAATGTGGAATTTCTGACATCAAAGACATTAAGCTAGATCCTGATGAAATCAAAATGTGCGCAGTAAGACTGAACGGAAAGGGTGACACTCACATTGAAATTCTTTACACCATACAACAAAAACATGCAAAGAGAATAGCAGCAAAACTACTTTGCCAAAATGAAGTTTGTGAAATCGATGAAATGGGTGCGTCTGCAATTCAAGAAGTTGCAAACATAATGACCGGTTCCTTCTTCAATGCTTTGTCTAATGGTACTGGATTTCGAGTCGATCTGTCGACTCCAAATTACACAAACGACGAATTGTATTCATTAATAGATACGTCAGTTAAGGACATTGCAAAACCAATTGAGAACATAGTAATAACAGACGTAGAGCTAATTGGAAAATCAAGTGGAACAAAGCTGCACATGATAATAATGCAAAATACCTTGGACGCACGAAAACTACTTGCCAATAATTCTGAACAAATTAAGGAGCAGCAGTGTATCTTTGATAAACAAAATTCCGAACTTGACACATTACTCGAAGGAACTGATCTACAGCCTGTTGGCGGGCAAAATTCCGAACTTGATGCATTATTACAAGGAACTGATCTGCAATCATACCCCGTTGGAGGACAAAATTCTGAGCTTGATGCCCTGCTTGACGATGTGCTAAAGGAGAAGTAGTGATGAATTTTACCAAACAGGCTCGTACAAGCCAAAACACTGTTGAAATTCCAATGGGCGGATTAGGCTTTACGACTCCGGAAAAAACACTATTGCAGACATTTGTCGGCTCATGCATTGCCATCTGTCTTTATGATTCAAGTGCAAAAGTTGCCGCAATGGCTCACATCATGCTCCCAAAAAATAACACAAACGATCCAAATCCAAAACCAGAAGCAAAATTTGCTGACGTCGCAATCAAAATCATGCTTGATAAACTGAAAACCGATAATGCGAAGATAAACAGATTGAAAGCAAAGATGGCAGGCGGCGCCAATATTTTTCAAAACGAGGGAAAATCAAACGTCTTTAACATTGGAGGCAGAAATGCCGATGCAATCAAGTCTCTTCTTGATGAACAAAGAATCCCAATAGTTGCACAGGATATAGGGTCAACTTCGGGCAGATGGATTACTTTTGACATGAATTCGCTGGAAATGAAAGTCAAAGACAGAACAAAGAGCGTGAAAATAATTTGAGCCTCAATGAGACAATTTCAGATCAGCAGTTATTGCTTATTGAACAAATAATGCAAGTAAAAACTGGAAAGGATTTACACCAATTTAAAAGACCATTTTTGAATCGACGTATCAATGCAAGAATGAAGGCAGTTGGAGTAAGGGATGGCTCAGAATATGCAAAATTACTGGAGTCCAATTCAACCGAACCGTCAGCCCTATTCAAAAGCTTCTCAATTAATGTGACCGAATTTTACCGAGATTCTTTTGTTTGGGAATGCATATCATCAAAAATAATTCCACAAATTCTTAAAAATACTGGAACCCGTTCTATGCAAGTCTGGAGTGCGGGATGTGCATCTGGAGAAGAACCATACAGTATTGCGATTCTCTTAAAAGAAATAATAGGTACAAAAAATTTAAAATTCAATATCATTGCAACCGATATTAGCGCAGACGCAATAAATCGAGCAAAGCAGGGTCAATATCTTTCCCAAAGCCTCAAAAACCTATCTCCTAATGTTATTACAAAATATTTTACACCTATAAACAATAATACATATCAAATAAGTGAATCAATAAAACAACTTGTAACCTTTCAACAAGGCGACATCATATCTTCTCCAGTTGAACACGTTAATCTCATCACCTGTAGAAATGTTTTGATATATTATGACAAGCCAGCACAAGAACTGGTCTTTAAAAAATTTCATAAAACCCTAAATGACGATGGCTATCTTGTCATAGGACAAGATGAAACAATGTTGGGAGTAGGAACAGCCAAGTCCTTTTCATGCATTTTGCCAAGAGAAAGAATATACAGTAAACTAGTATCGGGAGAAAATACAATTGCTTAATACAACAAATCATATCCACATTTTACAATATCGTTTAATGATCTTGTCTGATCATCACAAACACACTCTAGATTATTATTTAATCGGAAAAATAAACAATATGGATTCATTCTATAACACCAAATTGAGTTTTAAACAAAAAATGGGAGTAATTGCATGACCGCACAACTTGTATCCCTTGATACATTCCAAGCTGTTACTTTCAGTCTCATGGATAGCCAGAAAAAGGAAAATTATGCAATACCGATTGAACAGATACGTGAAATTCGTGCAGTCGAATCAATAACAAAGGTACCAAAGGCAAAGTCATATGTCAGGGGAATAATCAATCTCAGAGGATCTATAATTCCGGTAATTGACGTAAAGGAAAAGCTTGGACTTGTCTCAGATGCAAGCATCAACTCTTCAAAACAGAGAATCTTAGTCGCAGAGGTAAACAATTCGCTTACTGGCCTTCTTGTAGATGAAGTAGACCAGGTAATGCGCATTCAGACAAAGGACATAGAGTCTGCACCTCAAGGAGCGCTTGAATCGAGTAATTATGTAAAAGGAATAATAAAATCAGATGAAAAATTGACCGTTCTATTAGACGTGGCAAAATTACTTGAAGACTCTTCTTCTGTTATTACAGAGATGATGCGTGGAGGAAACCAATAATGAGCTATTCTGCCAAAAAAATTCTTGTAGTTGACGATGCTTCGTTCATGAGAACTGTCTTAAAGGACATTGTAAAGGGAAACGGTCTTGCCACCGAAGTAATTGAGGCTGCAGATGGTGTTGAAGGAGTAAAGGCATACCAAGCACAAAAGCCGGATCTTGTTACAATGGATGTGAACATGCCAAGGGCTGATGGCATACAGGCATTACGTGCTATTATGAAAATTGATCCTACTGCAAAGGTGGTAATGGTAACATCCGTAGAACAAAAACAAATTGTACAGGATGCGATGAAGATTGGAGCACGAGACTACATTGTAAAGCCGTTTGATCGAAGTAATGTTGGTCTTGTATTAAACAAAGTTATGAGACAAAAATAGGAACATAACATGCAAACCTATGCCATAACTGACCATGATCTCGAACAACTTTCTGAAATTTTTAACAGATGTATTTCAACAAAGACAGTTGAATCTCTTTCAACAATGCTTGGAGAGTCATTTGATTATAAGATCGGCAA
This sequence comes from Candidatus Nitrosotenuis sp., assembly GCA_004322465.1. Lineage (GTDB taxonomy): Archaea > Thermoproteota > Nitrososphaeria > Nitrososphaerales > Nitrosopumilaceae > Nitrosotenuis. The sequence continues at coordinate 36,110 of SCVO01000054.1, read as the reverse complement.
GACAAAACTACTGGACATATCTGAGCTTGATGAGCTAACTCCGGCGTTTTCTGATTCTGTGGACATGTCTGCAGTTTACCTAAAACAGACGGGGGATATTGATGTTGGAATATTGTATTACATGCCAGAAAAAGACGGAAAAAGATTTGCTGCAAAATTACTTGGAATAAAAAAGTTAGGAACATTTTCCAAATTAAGCAAATCCTCGCTTTCAGAAACAGGAAACATCCTTTCAGGCTCGTTTTTCAACGCCTTAGCTGATGAAAAACACTGTAAAACTACGTCTGACATACCCGGATTTGCCATTGACACATTTAGATCACTACTTGAGATTCCTGCATCTGACATTGGAATAGAAACTCAATCGTTAATTGCGTGCGATGCTGAATTTAACTCACAAAGTGATCTTAGATTGAGAATGTTAATAATATTGGATCCAATCAACGCAAAAAAACTTCTATCTATACGCAACTAGATCTGCAAAAGAATTCTTTCTAATAATCAAAATAGATGACATCGCAACAGTGAATATTATACATGCAATCGGACCAAACTCCGGTACAACCATTAATCCAAATTCAGTATTCATATCAGTACCTCTTAGATTTTCGAATCGTATCCTTGTGTGACCTGACTGTCCATCAGAAAACATGTAATCCGAATAGTCGCCACCGATTTGTGCATTTCCTGATTTCTTGTAGATCTGTTTTTCATTTTGAATTAAAATAAAATCATAAGAGGTGTTACGAAGGGGCTCTCCCGTCTTTGCATCACGAAAAGTGTAAATGAACCTTGTATCCTTTCCTGGCTCAACTATTATTGGATCCCACGACAAATCCACCTGTATCTCTTCGTTTTTTGTCATAGCTACCATTGGAAAGACAACAGTATTGCTCACCTCTAGCGTAAACTTCATGTTTTCTGGCTTGTCGATACCAATCTTTTTTTGGGCTTGTTTGAGGAATTTCAGCTCATCCTGTGACAAAATAAAATGAACTATTCTCTCATTCTCATCCGAATAGTCATCAATCGTTGTAGCTGATTTGAACAGCTCAATTCCGTTTACCTTGCCGGCATAGCTTGGAACAAAAAAATCACCAAATTTCTTTGGAAAATGAAATTCCACGTGAACAACAGGTATATGAGAGATGTTCTGCTCACTCCAGTCAAAAGGCATCTCAAAATTTACGATATTTGTGTTTGAATCATAGTCAAAATTTGATATTTTATCATAATATGATTTTATACCAAACATGACATCATTCCCAGCCTTGTCCTTTTCATCAAATTGTTGCTTTGTTGGTATGGTAATGTCTGCCACATATGTGCCCAAGTTTTCTACTATGTTGGTTGGCCTGTCGATGGTCCTAATCTCAATTTCAAAGTGATATAATCCACCAGAACTAAAAACTGGACCTGTAAGCTCTATTGGTTTAGAATTGGTTTCATACCATGCTCCAAGGAGATTGTCTTTCTGGCCAGTAATTGTAGCGTTTCCATTCATTGTTGGGTTTACCTTAATATTGACTATGCCGTTTGCCGCAAAAAAATAATTCCTAAAAACCATCTTTCCCTCATGGTACAATCCAATCAAGAATGTCGTATTGTTTGCATTTTGGCCTGTTTGAGAATCAATAGCACTTATGGTAATCCTCTTTTCCTTATTTTCCGTAAAATCCGTAGGAGTTATTTCTGTGGTTATGGAAATTTTTTTACCATTTACATCTACTGATTTTATTGTATCAAGACCTAGACCATGACCATATGCATTAGAAATTGGTACAATCATTATTGCCGATAAAATACAAACTATCAGTATTGACAATGATCTAGTTCTAATCATAACGTGACTAGTTTGACTGTATCCATTTTTTTATTTGTTTGAAAATTTTTTGTGATTAAGTTGATCCGCTCTGCCTCTCCATCTAACATGAATAGCTCGACGCATTTGTTACCATGAATTTTGCTATGCAGCTGTGTAGTAATCAAGTCTTCAAAACTATGTTTCATTCCGGCAATAATGTGATCAAATTCGTCATTATGCACTACAAGTAGAATTGCGTGCACGTTTCCCGATAGTTCATTTTTTTGCCTTTCCTCCGAAACAAAATTTCTTATCCCTGCCCTGATTGCCTCTGATCTGCCAGTAAAGCCCATTGATTTTTGCAATTTGTCGAGTTCCGTTAGCATCTCATCGTTTAACGAAATGGACACAATTGGCATGATTAATTTATTATTAAATTTGTTATAAAGATAACCATTAAAATTATTAACTTTTTATAGATTTATTAATAATTATACGCATAAAATGATGTGAAAAAGCCACTAGTAATTGGTACTGTAACTGTCATAATCATAACAGCGGTTATGATTGTAGCAAGCGTTCCTAAGCAAGGACTAAACCAAGAAATGTCAGATGGTGTTACGCACTTGGATAAAATGAGTGAGAATGTACAAAATCTAAAGATAGGACTTGAGTGCCAATGAACGTATTAGAAGTATCTGACGTTTCCATAAAATATAATGGTCATTTAGCCGTAGATAGGATCAATTTTGATGTAAAAGAAGGCGATTTACTCGGAATAGTAGGGCCAAATGGTGCAGGCAAGACCACCTTGTTCAAAGCTATAATTGGAATGCAAAATCACAGTGGAAAAATAAAACTATTTGGTTATGATGAGGAAGACTATCAGCCACTTCTGCCATTGATAGGCTATGTCTCTCAAAAAGTAGTCTTTGAGCCAAACTTTCCGGCAACCGTGTCTGAAGTAGTATCAATGGGATTGATTCCAGAAAAAAAGATACGCAAAGGATCCGCATTGTTAAAAAAATGTGGTTATTCTTGGAATCTATTATATCATAAAGTAGGAAAAGATAGTGACAAGGTTTTAGAATCGTTGAAAACGGCAGGACTTGAATCGTTAAAGGACAGAAGAATAGGCGATCTCTCGGGAGGAGAACTTCAACGCGTCTTTATTGCGAAAGCTTTGGTAAAAGATCCGGTGCTTCTGATATTAGATGAGCCGGTAACTGGTGTTGACGTGGATGCACAAAATAAGTTTTACAATGTTCTAAAAAAAATAAACACCGAAAACAAGATCACAATTGTGTGGTCATCTCATGATTTAGAAGCAATATCAAAACTTGCGAACAGAGTTGCATGCATGAACAGAAAACTGTTCTTTCATGGTGAAAAAGAAGAATTTTTCTCAAATAAGGAATTACTAAAAACATATGCCGAATCTGCAATGCAAATGCATATGCATGATCATGGTTAGAAATGACTCTTGAAATTCTAGGTTATAGTTTCATTCAAAAGGGACTAGTAGCTGGAGTAGCAATTGCGATAATTTGTTCTCTGATGGGAATGTTTCTAGTCTTGAGACGTTATTCTCTTTTTGGCGATGCACTTTCTCACATGGCATTTGGAGGAATTTCACTTGGCTTGTTTACTGGAATCTATCCATTATGGACTGCGTTTATTGTATCCGTCTTGGGCGCATTAGGCATAACGAGGCTAAGAAAAAGCACCAAGATTTCCGGTGATGCCGCAATTGCTGTGCTTTTGGTATCTGGCCTTGGAATTGGAGTGTTGCTAATTAGTGCAACTGGTGGATTCAAAGTTGATCTGTTCAGCTTTCTTTTTGGCAGCATCCTGTTGATCAGTTTTGAGGATACATTGCTCATACTTGGAATAAGCAGCGGTATAGTTGCAACACTTGTTGCATTACGAAAGCAATTACTACATATGACATTTGATGAAGAACAGGCCAAAGTAAGCGGAATAAACACGGACAAGCTGAATTACATTTTTGTAGTGCTAGCAAGTATTACTGTAATCACGTCTATGCGTTTAGTTGGAATTTTGCTCATATCTGCATTAATTGTACTGCCAAACATTACTGCAATCATGTTTGGGAAAGGATTCAAAAAAACAGTAATGCTCTCAATATCAATGTCAGTTATCTCCGTTGTCAGTGGAATAATTTTATCATATTATCTTGATTTGGCACCATCAGGAATGATTGTAATGATATCTGTAGCTATGCTAGTTGGTACACTTGTCTTCAAATATGTTAATGTCATAGGAAAGTCCCAAGATATACAAAAAACTATCTAGTGAAGCCTAAATGAATTTTTTTTATCCTCGTATTCAGATTCAAGCTTTTTGAATCTGTATTTCAAATCATCATACTCCATCTGAATTTCTCTTTTCCTAGAGTTTATCTCATCATAATTCTCCTCGAGTTTTTCTATCTTGATTCGCAAATGGTTCAATTCAATCTTTAGAGAGTCCCTTTCCGGCTTTAAGTATGTCAAAACTTCTCTTACCTCTGCCAAACTTTCATTCGCTACTTTTTTTTCCGTATATTCTAATTCTGTCTTTTTTACTCTTATTTTTAAATCGCTTAGTTCTGTTGTCAATAACTCCTTTTCTAATTTTAGATGGGTTAAAGCAGCATTAAATTCACCAAGCTCTTCCTTTGCAGCTCTTTTATCCTCGTACTCGGATTCAGCTTTTTTGATCTTTGAGCGTAATTCTTCGAGATTTGTTGCAAGTGTTTCTTTTTCCGCCCTTAACATGGAGACCGAAAGTCTTACATCCTCAAGCTCTTCCTTTGCAGCTCTTTTATCCTCGTACTCGGATTCAGCTTTTTTGATCTTGGCTCTTAATTCCTCCAAATCGGATTTGAAGGCATCTCTGTCTAACTTTAGATAATCCAGAATTGCTCTTACATCCTCAAGCTCTTCCTTTGCAGCTCTTTTATCCTCATATTCTTTTTTTGCCTGTTCTATTTTTTGTTCTAAATCTCTTAGTTCTTGCCTTGGCTCTTTGTTTTGGTTTTCTAATTTTTTAACCTGATCTCTTAGACGATCTCTTCTTTCTTCCAATTCGCTAACTTCATCTCTTACATCCTCAAGCTCTTCCTTTGCAGCTCTTTTATCCTCGTACTCGGATTCAATTTTTTTTGTTTTCCACCTTATTTCAAACAATTTTTTTTCTTCTTCCTTGATCTCTTGTCGTATTTCTGATAGTCTACTTGGATCTTGATCATCTTGTATCGAATCAATATTCATTGATTGACTAGAAGTTATGGCATCGAATTCTGTATTGTGTGCCTGCTGATTATTAGACTGATTTACTTCATTATCCAATTCTCTGTCTGCAAAACCTACACCTGCAAATTCCTTTGCATATAACCTGGCATTATTCAGTTTTGTTCTAAATTCAACAAGTTCTGTCTCTTTTTGTTTCATGCTGTCTTTGAATTCCTGTAGTTCGTCCTTTATGGAGTCAGCGTCAAATTTTAGACTTGATATGTCAGTTGTATATTCTGATACTTCATCTCCTATTTCAGCACATTCATTATCGCTTGATTGCTCAATACTTTTTTCTGATCCGTGCATTGACGCACCTCGTTCATCTAGAGTTAAGCTGTCAGAATTAGTTGGTTTAGCCGCAAAGTCAACTCCATTGTAGCTGCAAGAACCAAACGGATCGCATAATGGATTGCCAATATCTATCAAATTAACAGCCTTGCTGACTCTTTCAAGTCCATCTTTCATAGATGAGACAAGTTTTGCAGTCTCGTTCATGTCTCCTGCCATTGAAGCAATTGACTTGCTACTTTCCTCAAATATCTGGCCATATTTTGGAACATCTGCATCAGCTTGTATTGTTGACTCCTTTGGAACTTCTTGTTGCTCAACGCCTTTTTCTTTTAGTCGACTTGCAAAGTAACCTGCACCTTTTTTTGGCTCATTAGGACCACTGCTTGGCATACACGTAAACTAATGAAAAAGTGGGATAATACCGCAATGTCGTTCGAAAAGAACAAACTAATTTCTGGCGTCTATTCGATTAGCGAATCCAGCCTTCTTTTGTCACGTACGCTTTTTACAAAAAACAGCGATGTTGCGATTATTCCCGCCATCATAAGTGGTGACACAAGCTCAGAATATCTGAGATTTATCATTGGTTGCTCCTGAGTAATTCTTTGGCTTGGAGCCTCGGAGATTACTACGCTTCCTAATTTGTTTCCGCGCTGCTCAACAAACCAGACATTGCCGTCCTTGTCTGAAGTTACGAACTGTGTAAATGATGTTTTTGTGGGAATACTTACTTCTGAAAACTCACTCCTGGTAGGATCGTATACCCCTAATTTGTCCACGGTATGTTGTGCAAGCCAAATGTTACCAAATTTGTCTGCTGTCATGCCAAAAGGTGCAGCCTGCGGATCAATTACATGAGTTTTTTCAAATGTCTCAAGCAATGGATTGAATTTAACTATGTTCAAACCTACATGTTCCGACGTCCAGACGTTCTGTTCTGAATCGATGAACAATGCGAATGGTTCGCCTAAGAGCCCATCTGGAGCAAACTCTCTGATCTTTCCACTCTGTGGTTCAATTACACCAATTTTTCCACCCTGTGCCTCGGCAAACCAAATATTCCCATTTGCATCTTGTGCAAGTGCTGCAGGTCCTGATGGATTGGTAGGAATTTTATGTTCTTCAAATTTGCTAGTCACAGGATCATATTTTAGCAGCATGTTCTGGTCTACTAGTGCAATCCAGATATTTCCGCCAAGATCTGTCTCCAAAGCAATTGGAATTGATTTTGTTGGAAGTGAAACTATCTGGAATTTTTCTGTTGTTGGATCAAAGTATCCTATTTTGGAGTCAGGCGTGTCAGTAAACCACACCAGTCCGTCAGACGCTATTTTTAGAAATACTGTGGTCTTGCCTCCCTCGAATGTATATGATTTGAACTGCTTATTCTCTATGGAAAATTTCCACAGACGGGGCTGTGATGAATCACTAATCCAAATAGTGTCATTGCCGTCATATGTAGGATAAAGCAGTCCTGCTCCCTTTACTGGTATGTCGTATTCAACTATCTGCGTTTTTAGCTCAGATATGTGAGGCTTTACTACCACTGAAAATCTAACGCTTTCATTTACATGATCTTTTCTTTTTGCCTCTATCTCGACATTCCAGTTTCCTGAGAAGCCAAACGTTAGACTGCCATGATATTCATTTTTGTTATCTGATACTTTGCTTATTGAAATGTCAATTGGAGCAATATTTCTTTGAGGATTTGAAACCTTTACTTTGAGGCTATCGATATCTGGCAGGAGGTTTCCACCAGAATCGAAAACAGATATGACGATTGTATTGGAACCGCTTGTGAATGGATCAATATTGATGTCAAACCTCGCATTTTCAGAAAACTCTGACGTCTGAAAACCGTTTGTAATCTGTTGTACTTGTGTTTGCTGAGCTTGACTGGTAGGCAGTGATGAGTTAGTCAGCAGTGCAACTAGGCTAAGCAAAATCACGCCAAGCACTACCTCTGTTTTTAGTGACCTGCCAAGCTTTCTGTGAACATTAACTGTATTTGATTTGATGTCCCTTTCTGCAGACTTTTGTATTTTGAACTGATTATATCCTCCAATTGCTGCCATGATGGAAGCTACTCCTATTTTTCCCATTATCAAAAACCCATACGAAGACTGAGTAAGCAGCGTAACGTCATCTTCCAACAACCACAAAAGTGTCGGTCCCGTGATTACCAATATTCCAAGTGAAATAATTATCATTGATGAAAATCTCGGAATGGCTAATAACGTGATTAGTTCTTTCTTTCTGCTATCTAATTTTGATAGAGTGGGGAGCAAAATAAACCCAAAAAAGATCACACCGCCAATCCACACTGATGCAATCAGATTGTGTATGTAATCAATTGTGATTGCAGAAAGTTTTTCGCTTGCAGCCCCATGGCCGATTATTGTCGTAGTGCCAATCAGTATCAAAGACAATCCTAGTAGCAAACCTTGTTTTTTGTTTGAAACATTTGATCTATTTTCCATCAAGAACCACACTGCAAGTAAAACTACTGTTATTGCCATCCTGATTATCCATACTGAGCCAAATGATGTCTGCAATACTGCAGAGGCAGATGTTTGAAGGCGTAATGTTTGCACGACAAGCATCAAAATGTTTGATGCAAAAACCAGGAATAGGCCAATTCCGGTAACAGAAGAAAACTTGGACTGGTAGAATTTCTGTAATTCTGAAAGGTTTTCCTTTATGAGGTTCTTTTTCCGCATTGCGCCCCATATCACAATAGAAGATATTACAGATCCAAGTACTACGACTTGCCCTATTAGTCCTGGTAGCCTTGCTCCTGCCTCTGGAAAGTATATCGAGTCCGTTATGTCACGCGGTTTTGGAGGAGGAACAGACACATTACCAACACCAAAGACAAATGCTTCATCCACTAGATGTCCATCAACTTTGGAAAGAACTTTGCTTGTGACAGTATAGATCCCGTCTTTTAGTGGAGGAGTGGTAACTTCAAGTGTAGATTCGTTACCGACATATTTTGTATCCTTATTGTCTATCTGATTTCCACTACTGTCTAATACTTTGATTGCACTAAATTCAATTTCCACTGTTTCTGAATAATGAATTACAATTTGATTAATTCCAGTTGAGACACTTGAAGATTGACTTGGATCTGAATTTACAATGAATGGATGTGCGTATGCAAGAGGTATGCTGGACATTATAATGAAAAATGGAACGATTAGAAATTTTTTCAATTTACTTCTGATGGTGCTTTTGCTAATTTAAACAAATTACCACTTTGGTAGTTCTACCACTCTTGCATAAAGATAATAACATGATTTGGACTATTGATTATTGTGAAAAATCATTTTGCGGCATTGTTCATATTTCTCTTAGGATTTGGATTTTATTCTGCATATGCGCACACGACAATCACTGCAGAACAATATAAGATTGAAATAGGGTGGAAAGAGGAACCGCCGCTTGTTGGAATTCAAAATGCGATAACCTTTGAATTTAACCAAGATGACGGAAATGGAATCCAAACTCCGGTAACAAATTCATTCAAGGACTTGGAAGCTACCGTGAAATCAGGCAGCGTTACAAAGACACTGGATGTACTATCTGATGTAAAGCCTGGAAATTATTATGCAAAAATTATCCCGACCAAGACTGGCTCCCTTTTGGTTGAGCTTAAAGGAACACTAAATGGAGTACCGGTGAATCAGGAAATTCCAATTGAAGATGTGGAAAGTACTGACGTTCTTGCATTTCCTCCTTCAGGATCTTCTTCAGGTCAAGATGTTGGTGCATTAAAGAATGCCATGTCATCTCTCCAAAAGGATGTCACAGAAATCAAATCAAAAATAGGAAACATTGCAGGCGGAACTAACATTGATCTTTCAAAGGCGTATGACTTTGGGGTTCTTGGTTTGGCACTTGGAGCAGCAGGCGTAATACTTGCAGTAATTGCAATGATAAAAAGAAAATAAGAATTCTAAAGTCTTGGAATTACTTTAGATCTTGCAGTGACAACAACAATGCTTACTATGGCAACTGCCAGAATCATCATGGCAACTTGACCAAATTCCGGTACAACTTGGACTGACACGGTTTCATCCTTTGGAGATATCCAGTTTGCTTGGTCGTCTGGAAGTCCAATTCCTAGAATTTTGATCTGGACATCTACTGGACTGTCAGAGCTTAGTTTTGAAGTCTTGTAGCTTGCATTACCTGTGTGGGTATGTTCGCCTGACATGGTAAGAACTTCCGTTCCATCTTGCATTGCAGTAATGTCATAGTTAACGTGACTTATTGCCTTTCCATCAGAATCTGTGAATTCGACATCTAGAGTCAATTCTTCATCAGCTGTTGGTTTTGCAGAACTCACTTTGACATTTACTGATCCGTCTGCCGTCATTGTCATCGCAGAACCTTCTCCTTCATCATGCCCACCGTCTGCATGAGCTTGAACAATTACTGTTCCTTTCATCCATGGGTGAACTTGACAGAAGTATGGAAATTCTCCAGCTTCATCAAATTTGTGCGAGAACTTCTTTCCGGCAAGGAAAAGGTCACTGTTAAATTTTCCATCTGGGCCGCCTTCGATATCGCCACTGGTGACAGTATGCGCAGCAGAATCATCATTTGTCCATGTGACTTCGCTACCAACATCAACAGTTACTTCACTTGGAGTAAAACACTCGTTGGTCTTTTCACAGCCTTCTGTAGAAGAACCAGCTGGAATGCTTACTTCAGCTGTCATATGATCTGCAAATGCTGATGGAGCAATTGCGACCATTGCGACTATTACGAAGAGTGAGCCTATGGCTATTGTCTTCATTGGACTTGATCTGATTGCAGACCAATAAAAATCCTTATCCAAATTACTAACAAAACACGAATTATTTTCTAAAACTTCGTATTTTTGATATTATTATGGCTGGAGCAACAAAATACATTCCAACATTTAGTAGAATGATTGCAACTCCATACCCTAGCATCTCTGATTCAGAATTGATATGGACATAGTTCAGTATTGACAGTGTAGACAGCATTGGCGTTATTGATAGCTTTACGGTTTCTTTGAAAATCGGGCTCTGGCGTTCCAAATCTGCAACTGTAGGACTAAACGAATAATACAATGCGTTGAATGCGCTCATGAAACTTGTTCCGGAATTTGTATTAAACAATACATTGTCTCTTACTTCCCTGAGTAGCTGAACCTGTGGCGCAAGCTCAGTTCCAAACGCGGCAGTCGCAATTATGCATGATCCGACCTTCTTATCGGATGGAGCCTGAATTGAAGCGTCGCCAATCATTTCAGTAAAAGTTACCGTTTCTGGCGGTATCTGTTGGAATAACAGCCCCTCAATATCGACCGTTATCTTGTGTTCTCCATTCTCCTTGAATTCTACTGGAATTGTTACTGCGCCTTCTGAAGTATGAGTTAGCGGTATTGGACCAAAGACTGGAGTTCCGTCCTTTGTTACTGTTACCTTGTAGTCAACGTGTTCCTGAATTGCATTGGTTTTTGGATTTATGAAATTAATTTTTAATTTTGTCAGATCACCGAGTACTGGCTTTGTCGGTTCCGTAGATATTGATACGAGTAATGTTCCCTTATCCGTCGGTGCTTGAAACTGATCTGCAAATACGGGTAAAACTAAAACAGGTAGCATAAGCAACACAACAAAATACTTCATTAGTTAAAATCATTCATGATTGTATTAATAACTTACTCAAAATCTCATTTTATACAATCCTAACATTATAATGATTGATTATTCATAACATGATAAAATGAATGTGAATAAACTTTTTATTATTTTGACGATGCTTTCATTTTTTACAGTTTTACAAATAACTGATGTTGCATTTGGTCAAAACATGACTATCTCAAAACCAAACATTCAAGACATAACATATGCTGCAAAGTATGTTTGCGGTTCAATACCTGACGATAATGGTCCTCTAAGACCTGGCCATTATGACACTGCAATTAGCATACTTAACAAGAAAAACTATGAAATCGGCATTCTTTGGAATGCAGTAATAAATGACGGACCTTCGTCCAATGCAATTTTAAAGACACTTGACGCAGAAAAATCAACTAACATAACGTGTAGAAACATAAAAGATGTCTTTGGAATAACCGCAAAGGAAATTGTTGAAGGATTTGTCATAATTAAAGTACCAGTTGACTCGCTACGCGGATTTAATAACGAGCAAATCATATCTGACTATTCCCAGGATGCGTCAAATCTGCTTGATGTCCAAGTGTTCTATACGGCAAATGCGTTGTCCACACTTCCGCATGAAATAGCACAGGAAAAAATCTCATTTTATATAATTCAAGACTATTCGGGCAAAATTCCAAAGGATTCATTTAGAAAATTACTTGATGTGACACTACCTTCCACATTAAATGAAATTTCAGATGTTGAACAAAAAGTAAAATCAGTACTGGCTGAAAAATATGATCTTGATAAGAAAGATCTTGACAAAATTATAGTCCGCATAAAGGATACATCAATAGGAGTGGGAGTACTGTTGGATGATCACGCTGTGTCGTTACATGTTGTAGAACCGCAAATCAATCCATAATTTTCAACGGTTCAAATCTTCTTAAAAGTTAAATATGTACAAATTTGCTTTAGTGCATTGAATTTTAAAAGAATACTGGCATCGATTTTTACTACATTACTGTTGTCTCAAGTGTTTTCAATTGTGCCGTTTAGTGCATATGGGGATGGACTTACACAGGAAAACCTTCCTCCTGCAAGCTTTGGAAACAGGCAAGCTGCCCTTTTCATAAAAATCAGTCCACCAATTCTGACCAAGGACACGGTTGGGGATACATATGTACAACTCAGATTGTTTGATGCAAAAACAAATCAAGCTGTGCCGCATACATCGTACTTCATTTCAGTCTGGAAGGATGAGAAACTCTTACTACGAAATCTATTTCATGCGCACTCTGGAGAATTAACGCTCAAAATAGTGCCAACCAAAATGGACGTAAATGATGTGCTGATATACGGTGACGAAGTGCCTCAGATCCCAGGCGCATGGACAGGATTCAACGATAGAGTCGAGGTACACGCGCCTGTACTGCTTGACTCCGGATTGTATCATTTTGAAATTAAGATTTTTGGAATTGATTATGACCAAAACATATTTGCAGACAAGGATGTCAAGACGTTCAATTCATGGCTTAGCGTTGGCGATATATCAAATCAAAAAATTATATCTAGCGGAAAATCATACGACACTTCAATTATCTCATACTACGACAAAATAAATAATTTCAAGTTTGATGAATCTAAAAAATCCATTTCGTTTTCAATGCCATTTAACTGGGACATGAAAAGAATTGAAGGGCAAAATATCTTTGTTCACCAAGAGGTAAGAGTGCCAAAGGCCTTCAAGGAATTTACTGACACTACTGCATATGATGGTAAAGTGAGTGGCCTGCCGGCAGTAGGAAGAATGCTGATCTTAGATCCGTATTCGATAGAGGGAACATCAATTCTACATTTTTTGGTAAATAAGGACGACATCCTCAAAATAGCAAAAACAATTCCTGCTGGTGCAAAAACAATGGACTTTACAGTTGCACCTGCATCTGCAGTTGCAAAAAATTCCTTTGATGTAAAATTTGATTCTGGAGCAGTTGCCAAAGTATCGTATGACTCTAATCTTGGAGCCGGAGACACAATTCCGTTACAGATTTCTTTCTTTGATCCAAATGGTCAGCTCTTAAAGTTTGTCAGGCACGGATTTAGAATCGAGGACAGCTCAGGCAAAGTTCTACTGGAAAATTCTGGAGATGATCCACAAAAACCGGGAATTCTCTCTACAGAAGGAATAGACGTTCAGGAATTCAAATTTCCTTCCCAAGGCACCTACAAGATTACACTACTTGTTGTCAGCCATGGATTGGATGAGCTTACGACATACCAGGGAATTGGAAGTTCTACCTTTACAATAGGCAAGTCGGGTCAGGCAAGCCAACCGTCAACTTCTGACTATCAGATTCCTGCCTGGATCAAAAACAACGCGAAATGGTGGTCCGAAGGTACAATTGGCGACTCTGACTTTGTTTCAGGAATCCAGTATTTGATAAAACAAGGAATAATGAAAATACCAAATACACAATCTGGTACAGGTACATCGCAGACCATCCCATCTTGGATCAAAAACAACGCGAAATGGTGGTCCGAAGGTACAATTGGCGACTCTGACTTTGTTTCAGGAATCCAGTATCTGATCACACAGGGAATAATCAAAGTATAATCTTTAGAGCTACAAACCGTTTCCAAAACCAGATTTACGTTATTATACAATTCATTGTTTAACCTAATCATCAATGCTTCCAATTAGGGACGAAAATCCAAAACCGCCTGGTTTCAAACCAAAAATGACCTATGCTCTTATTGCGGTAAACGTAATCGTATTCTTTTTTGAGGTTGCGTACACTGGCCAATTCCTTGAGTTTAATAATCAACGTGCAGCATCATTGTTCTACAATTGGGGGGCAGTTCCCACATGTATTGCTGGAGATGGCAGCATTTCGATAGCATCTACGCGAATATCGTGCCCCAGTATGTCGATGATCGGATTGTTGAGTTCTACATTTCTGCACGGTGGAGCAATGCACATTGGAGGTAACATGTTGTTTTTGTGGATATTTGGAGATAATATCGAGTTAAAATTTGGCAGATTCAAATATCTTGGAATTTATCTCATGTGGGGAATAATTGCAGGACTTGTCCATATTGCAGGAGACATGAACAGCTCACTTCCGGCAGTTGGAGCGTCTGGAGCAATCTCAGGAGTGCTCGGAGCCTATCTCATAATGTTCCCAAGAGCCAAAATAATGACTTTGATGATTATGGGGTTCTTTACTAGAATGTCGCACATTCCCGCAAAATGGTTCTTGCCGTTCTGGCTAATTTTCCAAAACCTACTACCGCTTTTTGTTGGAGGATTTGGTTATGGTGCAGGTGGTGTTGCATATCTGGCACACGTAGGCGGGTTTGTAATTGGACTTGCAACCGGATATCTGTACAAAAAGACACATGAATCAGAATTCGCATACGGCTCAAGAAATCCATCAAGATATGGTTGGAAGAGAGACGATTACTAATAGAATTAAATCATACATGAGAAAAATCAACTCATGCCAATAATTACAGTGTCCATGTATCCTGGCAGAACACAGCAACAAAAAGAAGAATTTGCAAAAGCAGTCACAAAATCGGCAGTAGAAATTCTAAAAACAAAAGAAAGTCATGTAATTGTAGTCTTTGAGGACAATCCTAAAGAAAACTGGTATTTGGCAGGAAGCCAGCTCTAGATACCATTCTTTTTATTTTCATTAATTCCAGTTAATCCATGACAAAAATAGCTGTAATACAATTCAAAGCATCCACTGACAAAAGCCAAAACCTCCGACGAATCGTTGATTTCATCAGCAAGTCTGCAAGTCGTGGAGCAGATCTTTGTGCATTTCCAGAATTTATGATGTTTTATACAACTTCACAACAATCTCCAAGAGATCTGGCATTACAATCTGAAACAATTGATGGGAATTTCGTTAGAACAGTTGCATCCGCCGCAAAGAAGAATGCAATTGAAGTTATAGGTACGATATATGAAAAAAGTAAAAGAAAGGACAGAGTATATGATACATCATTTTTAGTTGATAAATCTGGAATAATACGATCAACATACAGAAAAATTCATCTCTATGATGCACTTGGATTCAAGGAATCGAAAAAACTACAGCCAGGCTCAAAGATCTCATCTCCAGTAAAAACTTCAGTTGGTAAATTAGGCATGCTTATCTGCTACGATCTGCGGTTTCCTGAAATGTCACGCACGTTGGCGTCCTCTGGCTCTGAAATTTTAATTGTTCCGTCTGCATGGGTTAAAGGAGAAATGAAGGAAGAGCACTGGCTTACAATTAACAAGACTCGAGCAATAGAAAACGGTTGTTATGTTATCGCACCAGACCAAGTTGGCAACATTTACTGTGGAAGAAGTCTGGTTGTAGATCCATATGGAAAAATTTTGCTTGATATGAAAAAGAAACAAGGAATAGGAATGGTGGAAATTTCTACTAAAAAAGTAAAAGAGACAAGAAAAATGCTTCCACTTTTGCATAATAGGAGAACTGATATCTACTCCGATCTCAAACTTTAGCCTTTCTGCTGGGACAATTAATGTTGGAACACTGCTTTGACCATCTTTGTTTTCTAGAATATCGAAAAACTATCAGCGGCCACGAACATGATTCGCACGGAATTTTAGTTGCACGCAACATTGCTTTTTGTAGTAATGGCGATGATGCCTTACAGCCGTTGTAGTAATTGGAACAACCAATGAAGCGCTTTTTTGTCTTCCTTGATCGTATGACGATCAGCTTTCCAATGCGGCACGACGGACATTCAACAAGACCGTCATTTGGTTGGTTTGAACCCAAAATGACGTATTTTTTTTTGCGTGCAGACCATGAAAGATAGCTATTGCTGTCAAAATACTGCATGATCTCGGTTTTTAATGATGCAATTCGGCGTTTTGTGGGCCTGGTGGCGTTTCTCCGACTTTTTCTTTTCTGAATAGACTTTTCTGTCAAAATCATATTGTTCAAGATATCCACATTAAAAATTGTTGAAGAATTTTTATATGGACTTGGTCAGTGGGTGTTGTGGAAAAGGTTTGTGTTCTTGGTGCTGGAAGCACAAAGTATGGAAAACTAGACGATAGCATTACCGATATCACTATTCAGGCATCAGTTGCCGCAATTGAAAGCGCAGGAATTGAGCCAAAAGAGATCGATGCAGGCTACATATCGAATGTTTTTGGTGTAGCGGACAAGCAGGTTCACTTAGGTCCAGTAATCATGAGCAATCTGGGAATTTCCGAAAAGCCATCACTTTCTATAGAATCCGCATGTGGAAGTGGCTCTGTATCATTTCGAGAAGCATATGCAAATGTTGCGGCAGGATTTTACGATGCAGTCTTGGTTACCGGAGTAGAAAAAGTAACTCACACCGGTACAGAGTGGACTACTACTTATTTTTCATATTGTTCTGATTTCTTTTATGAGGGTGGTGCAGGTGCATCATTCCCGGGATTATTTGCATCAATGGCTAGGGCTTATCTGACAGAATTCAAGGCAACAGAAGAAGACTTTGCAATGGTTGCAGTAAAAAACCATGCAAACGGCTTTCTAAACCCAAAGGCCCATCTACGAAAGAGAATAACAGTTGATGATGTGATGAAATCAGCCGTAGTTGCAAGTCCGCTCAAGTTGTATGACTGCTGCCCATTTTCTGACGGTGCAAGTTCAGTTATAATATGCAATGAAAAATTTGCTAAAGCTCATTCAAAGAATTATGTGGAAGTTATTGGATCTGGTAGAGGTGGATCACCTGCAACCCTGCAAGGACGTGAACACATGACAACCATCCCAAGTACCAAACTAGCGGCGCAAGCAGCGTACAAGATGGCAGGAATCACACCAAAAGATGTTGACTTTGCTGAGGTACATGATTGCTTTACAATTGCTGAAATTGTTGATACAGAAGATCTTGGGTTCTTTGAGAAAGGACAAGGAGTGCAGGCAATTCGCGAAGGCAGAACATCACTTAACGGTGAAATTTCAATCAATCCGTCTGGCGGACTAAAGTCAAAAGGCCATCCAATCGGTGCCACTGGGGTAGGACAGGTAGTTGAGGCTTTTGAGCAATTGACAGGAAAAGCAGGAGAGCGCACAGTCAAAGATGCGCATATTGGATTAACACATAATTTTGGTGCAACTGGAGCAAGCTGCGCCGTTCATTTATTCAAAAGCGTGTAAAACCTTGTCAAATAAGCAAGAATTCATAGACGCAGTCAACGCAGGTAAAGTACTTACAAGAAAATGCAAAAAGTGCGGAAATCTGCATTTGGCAACAGTCTATTTCTGCCAACAATGTGGACACAAGGAGTTTGAAGGCAAGTTACTTGATGGAACAGGCACAGTTGCAACATATACGATAATCACGGTTCCTCCAGCAGGCTTTGAAAAATACACGCCATATGCATGGGTTGTAATGAACATAGATGACTACGATCTTAGAATTTCGGGATTTTTGGGTGAAATTGCCTCGCCATCTCAGCTCCCGATTGGATCAAAAATAAAGATTGTTGGATATGATGATCGTGGCATCCTCTTAGAAAAGCAGTAAATCAAATTTACCGAGTAATTAACAAATTTCAAAAAGGATTCTTAATAGTTTCAAAAAAACTTAGTTTTCATTGTCAGTCGATGTTATCTGTGGTAAGTGTGGAAGCAAGATCTCTAACATGAAGATGCTCAAATCGATCAAAGATGTCATGAAGCACTACAACAACAAGTGTCCCTCATGTGGTCAGACGCTTTCAACATCAGAGTTTTCCATGGATGTCCAGAAAAACTGATCAAAAAGTTCGATGAGAATCTAGTCATAAATCTTATTTAGTCCCGATCTCTAGCCATAATCATGAGCATAGAGCTGTCCACCGGCGCAATGGATCCAAAGAAGGGTGGCGGCATTTTACAGTCTACGTCAAAGCGCGTAAGAATGATCTTCTCTGTAATGGCAAGTCCTAACCGAATTGACATTTTACGAATCTTAAACTCAAAAGGACCGTTAACATATTCAGAATTAAAATCACTTGCAGGATTCAAATCAAAAAAGGAAAGCGGAAAATTTGCTTACCATCTAAGAAAACTACTAAGACAGTCGCTTGTAGCGCTCAATAAATCTGAAAGACGTTACACCATAACAAATCTAGGAAAACTTGTCCTAAGTCTTGCAAGACAAATTGAAGAGCGCTCCATTATAGAAAGTGGCAAGATGTACGTCAGAACATCGCACGACTCAATCGAAGAATTCAACTCGCATAAAATCATCCAGTCGCTAGTACGAGAAGGAAGCCTTCCACTGGAATTGGCACAAAAAATCACCGAAGAGGTAGAAAATCGAATCTACAAGTACCAAACCACCTATCTCACGGGTTCGCTGATCCGTGAAATGGTTAATTCTGTGCTACTTGAGCATGGCCATGAAGAATACAGAAACAAGCTTGCAAGGCTTGGAATGCCTGTTTTTGATGTGCAAGAAATGATAACCAATGTAGATAACGTCGATAACGGCGCACAGGGACTGTTCTTCAAAGCAGGGCAAACAGTATTTGCAGAAAACCTAATCCTAAATACGCTGCCAAAGGACGTTGCAGATTCCCACCTTTCCGGCGACATACACATATCAAACCCAGGAATCTGGTCGTTACTCCCAGATACAATATTCTTTAACTTGAAAGAACTAATTGAGGATGGCATAGACCTCAAGGGCAAATTCCTAGGAGTCACCAGAATTGCTACTATCAAAACGCTGGACAACCTCATGTCGTCTTTATCCATGATGATATCCCTAGCTTCAAAGGAGGCATCAAGGGAGGTTATCATGGATGGTCTGGTGCAAATTTGCTCAAAGCATGCAAAAAACATCGCCGAACTTGAGGAAAAACTGGTCGGCGCATTCGCAACCTCGTCTGTTTCTTCCAAATACACAAGAGAGCCAACTTTGGTATCTTTTAGAATTCAGCTTGGCATAGAACCAAAACTTGTACAAACGATTCTCTCGGCATACAAAAATTATATCAAAATGACCCCCGTCCCGCAGATCGGTCTCATAATTGACTATGCGAACAACAAAGTTGCAGACGTCTCAGATATCGTCGCAGAAATAATTTCTCTTGGAGGCAAAGTACAATTCTCAAAAGATGAAACCTCATACAGCGGAATAATACGTGTCAAAGCAAAAAACAGCACATCATCGATCAATTTACAATCTCTTACAATTAATCTGCCAAGACTCGCATTTGAGTCAAACAAAGACGAAACTTACTTCAGGGCACGTCTTGCACTAATGATGAAACCTGCGCTTTCCGCAATGTCCCTTCGTAAGAAAGACATTTCTGATCTTACAAGACGCGGACTAAATCCCGTGCTTGCAGCAAACACCCAATACATGCAGAGAAGCTCCGTATGTCTGGTTGTGAATCTGGTGGGGCTGCACGAAGCTGTATTCAACATACTTGGGTACAACGATCAAAAAGAAGGCCAAGAAATAATCTACAAAGTCATCCAAACTGCCGTGGATGTGGCAGAAAAGAAGGGCAAAGAAATGGGAGATCTAGTCGTAGTCACAATGACTGAAAGTGACGGAACTCCAAGATTTGGATCACTGGACGGCGAAAAATATGGCAAGATGTCAGTTAACAGATCCCTTGACGGGGAGAATTATTCAGAGGGAGTGGTACTTGCCGCCTCAGAGCTTGATTCCATGAGCGTAAAAACAGACAAGATTGCTGAGGCCAACAAGATAGCCAAAATCCTAAACGGGGGGCTACTTGTACGCCTCAAATTTGAAAAAGACGCCAAAGTGGACGAGATCAAAAAGTCAATAGAAAAGGCAGGCGATCTACTAGGCTCGTTTAGGCCTCTAAAAGAGGTTCCAATTTGCGGAAACTGCGGATTCAAGGACGAAAAACTCTTTGACAAGTGTCCTTTGTGCAAGTCTCCGTACATTGTAAGCTGAATCCGAAATCCGCAAGACCTATCTTTGTGAGATAAAAGCTAATCCTAGTTGCCAAAACGATCTTGTATGAAATTAACTGATTTCGTTTTCACGCCCACGACTGACTATTGTGAAATTTCTCGTAACGGTGTAAACATTGTTGAGCTAAAATCTGAATTTTTTGGTAATCACAGTTATATTCAATTTAATATCACCTAGTGAGGGGAGAAGAAATGACAACAGATTTTTCACAAATAGAGAGTTCGATCATTGACGTTAAGAAAAGAGATGGCCGAATAACCAACTTTAATAAAGAAAAAATTACAAATGCGATCTATAAAGCACTAGTCGCAACAGGTAAGGCAGACCGTAAAATTGCGGAGGATCTTACAAATGGTGTATTAAACAAGCTAATACAGCAAGGATTTTCGGCATCACATCCGCCATCAGTCGAGGATGTGCAAGACATGGTTGAATCTACCTTAATTGAAAAGGGCTACGGCGAAATCGCAAAGTCCTACATTTTGTACCGACATGAGAGAAGAAAAGTAAGAGAGGACAAAATGAAAGTTCTAAACACCAAATCACTTGATAATGTTTCAAAGACATTCGATCTTAACTGCCTGCGTGTTCTGGCATCCAGATATTTGATGAGAAACAACAAAAGCGAAATCACTGAAAGCCCCGGCCAAATGTTTGAGCGAGTGGCAGTCCTTGTTGCACTTGGAGACATCATGTATGATAATGAGGTCTTCTCAAGAGAAGGAGGCATAACACAAGACACAGAAGAAGCTAAAAAATATCTTGCAAAGCTTGATGACTTTGATTACAAGTTCAAGATTGGAACCTATTATCTGAACAAGTGGCACTTTAGGGGACTCATTAACCACTATGTCTATCTTGCAAGCAGAGGACAAATGAAGAAGAGCTTCAAAGAAGTGCTCACCTTGCTTGCAGCTAAAAAGTTTGACAACTATGCAGACAGAATACAAGAATACTATTCTCTAATGACAGAGCAAGAGTTTTTGCCAAACTCGCCAACCATGATGAATGCAGGTGGACGTCTAGGACAACTATCTGCATGCTTTGTGCTTGGCATGCCTGATGACATGGGCGATATAATGAAGTCAACATCCGATGCAGCCCTCATATTCAAATCCGGAGGGGGCGTTGGAATCAACTACTCTGACCTAAGGCACGAAGGAGATATTGTTGCATCCACATCAGGCGTAGCATCTGGCCCAGTCTCCTTTATGAACATCATCAACACCGTAACTGAGGTAGTCAAACAGGGTGGCAAAAGAAGAGGCGCAAACATGGGAATCCTCGAAGTATGGCATCCAGATATTGAAAAATTCATCACAAACAAAACAGAAGCCGGAATACTTGAGAACTTTAATGTCAGCGTTGGAATCTGGGAAGACTTTTGGTCTGCAGTGGTGGACAGCAAGGATGGCAAGTACACTCTGAGAAGCTCAAGGGACAGAGTGCCAATTCGCGAGATAAACGCACATCAGCTAATCGACCTGATTGCACTTTCCGCATGGAAGAGTGCAGAGCCGGGACTGATCTTCTTTGACAACATCAACAAGTACAACGTGTTTGCAAAGGCAAGAGGAATGCCACTCAGAGCTACAAATCCATGTGGAGAGCAAAGTCTCTATCCATACGAATCATGCAACCTAGGATCAATTAATCTTGCAAATCTTGTGAAAAGAAAGGCAGATGGCCAATTCGAATTTGATTGGCAAAGATATGAGGAGACAATTCGCAAGACAACAAGATTCCTTGACAACGTAATAGACATGAATCACTATCCAGTGCCGGAAATTGACAAGGCATCCAAAGAATCAAGAAGGATAGGACTCGGTGTGATGGGAGTAGCCGATCTTCTGTACAAGCTGAGAATCCCGTACAACTCAAAGGAAGGCTATGAATTCCAATCAAAACTTGCTGAGGCACTAACATACTATTCCATGGAAGAAAGTATTGCTCTTGCAAGATCAAGGGGCGAGTTTGATCTGTGCTCAAAAACAGAGTATCCTGAAGGCAAGATTCCAGTAGCAGGCTATTATGAAAAGCAAAAGGGCGAGCATTACTACGACTGGGACGCACTAATCACAAACATCCAAAAACACGGAATACGAAACGTGCTTACCACTACAGTTGCGCCTACGGGAACGCTTTCCATGATTGCGGACTGTACGAACGGAATGGAGCCAACGTTTGCGCTTGTATTTGAGAAACGAGTAACCGTTGGGCGATTCTTCTATACCAACAAGATCTTCGAACAGGTGTTGCGAGAAAACGGATTATACAGTGACGAACTCTTGGCAAAAATAGCAGATAACTATGGTTCTGTTCGCGGTCTGGCAGAAATCCCAGAATGGATTCAGAACATCTTTGTCACTGCAATGGACATACACTGGTCCGATCACCTAATGGCGCAGGCAACATGGCAAGAGTGGATTGGAAACGCAATCTCAAAGACAATTAACATGCCAAGTGACGTCTCAGCAGAAGATGTCAAGGCTGCATATCTTCTTGCACACGAGCTTGGACTAAAGGGAATCACCGTATACAGAGATGGCTCAAGGCACACTCAGGTACTTCACATGACAAGCGAAAATGCAGAAAAAACATTCGACGTATCGCCAAGCACACACCTGCGTGAATACATCAAAAAGAGCATCAAGAACCAATATGTCAGAAACCAGGTCAACAAGGCACTGGAGCTGAAAATTCCTGATGAGCAAATGATGGAAACGCCAATCATAGAGGAAGTAAGAGAAGAAAGATTGTGTCCAACATGCAAGAATAACTTGGTATTCGTTGAGGGGTGTAGCATCTGCATAGAGTGTGGCTATAGCGGCTGTACGTCAGGCTGACCATAGTATCATAACTCTTTTTACTATCATTTTTAAAAGCAGAACTAGTGGACAAAAAAATCCTTGGGGCAATTGGCGTAGCTGTTGTAATAGCAATGGCAGTTTTGGTCTTACTACCAAACTCTCCACCAAATTCACCACCAGAACCAATTCAGACTAGTCACAACGAAAAACTCGGAATTGTCATAAATCCACCATCTAATCAAGTAACATTGGATCAGCTAAAGAAAGTGTATTCTGAGGCGTCTCTCACAGGAATTGGAAGAAACAACATGTATCTTTTCTGGAATCACATAGAGCCGCAAAAAGACGAGTACAACTGGAAAGACACTGATATCCTGATGGACCTAAACAAGCAGAATGGCCTTGCAGTGACACTTTACTTTTCTGTAGTTAATGGACGAATTATCGGGCCATACCCAGACTGGATGGGGCAGCCAGCTCTTGGACAAACCCTAGAGAAAAACCTAGTAAAAACACTAGACACTATTCTAAATAGATATGATATGATTGATCATGTGATAATTGGAGGAGAGCTCGATTCTTACTTTAACGATGCTAACGGCAATGTGGAACAATACAAGGAATTCTTTAACAATGTATACGCAGAACTAAAGCAAAAACATCCAAACGTCCAGTTTGGAAACGCGTTTTCACTAAACAACATAGTAAACAAGGATCTGGATCATTACGTATCTGATGTTAATGTGGGGGACTTTGTGGCATTTACATACCTCCCAGTTGACAGACTGAACGATATTTCAAAAACGCCAGAGGACGCACAAAAAGACCTACAAAAGGCACTGGATTTGGTGCCTGACAAAAAAGTTGGCATCTTTGAGATAAGCTGGAGCACATCTGATTTTGTACATGGCAGTGAGCAAAACCAGACTAAATTCATATCAGAGTCATACGACTTTTACAGAAAAAATGCGTCAAAATTTGAGTTCTTTACTTGGTACAGGCAGTATGATAGGCCAGAGGGAACGTGCGGAATCGAACAAAACTTTCCCTCGCCAAAAATCACAATCGGGCTCGGCTCAGGACTTGGGGGCAACGAATACGTAAAGGAACGACTCTCAAAATACACATGTAATGCGGGACTGATCAAAACTGATGATACACAAAAATCAGGCTGGAATGAAATCAAAAAACAAATACAATTAAGTGCGAATTCTTAATCTTAGCAATGTTATCGCTAGTTATTGCAGAAGCCTCGCTTGAACTCGTTCCAAAGGAACTGCAGCATCATAATTCAGTTGTATCGCATGCAAGAAAAATGGGCAAAAGGCCATCCGAAATTCTACTTGACAATTCTTGGCATTTTGGGGCAATGAAGGGAATTAAAAACGAAATCAAAAGGGGAAGGCCAGATCTGGTTCACTTTTGCTTGCTTGAAGCATGTACAATCCCACTTTACTTTGAGGATGAGATTTCCATTTATGTTCACACACTTGATGATAAAGTAATAACTGTGGAACCCGGCGTGCATCTTCCAAAATCATATCACCGATTCGCAGGTTTGATGGAAAAGCTGTTTGCAGAAAAAATCATCAAATCCGACGGACAGAAATTGCTTGAAATCAAAAACATGACATTTTCTGATCTGATTGATAAAATAAAGCCGGACAACGTAGTTGGTCTGAGCTCAGAAGGAATCAAAAGCACATACCGCGATGCTGCGGCAACTTGCACTTCAGAGTCATGTCTGGTTGTGGGCGCATTCCCAAAGGGGGATTTTTCCGATCCTGTAAAGAAGAGAATCGACAACCTATTTTCAGTGGACACAAGTCCGCTTGAGGCACATGTCGTCATTGCACGCGTTCTCTACGAGTACGAAAAAACCGTTTTTATGTAGGCAGCAGGGGTTTCATTCTTGTGCGGCCGTAGTATAGTCTGGTAGTACGCTGGCCTTCCAAGCCCGTTACCCGGGTTCAAATCCCGGCGGCCGCATCCTCTCTCATAAAACTATTGTTTGTTGAATCTAATCATGAAAACTCAAGATTCAACACTTTCAAATTCTAATTTTCTTGTGTGCCGCTTTGCTTATTCTGTTCATGACTCCAAGCCCAAGTCCTTTTTTGCTGATTCCGTGTACAAGAATAATATCGACTTTTTGTGCGTCAAACTCTCTGAACAACCTGAATAAATTCGCGGCAATTTTGTCAGTACTACTGCCTACAAATCTTGTCATGTCTGCCTTGTAGATGCGATTCTTTTGTGTGCTCATTATGCCAACGCGCTTTTGCTGTTTTTTGAATTTGCTTACAAGCTGTGAGATTTTCTTATTCACGTTTTGAGTTGAGCCTTCGATTAGGATTACTTTGGCATTTGGAGAGTAATGCTTGTATTTCATACCTGGCGAGCGATGAATCAATTTTGATTTTTTCCCTTTGATCATGGGGTGAATCTTGACCGCTCCAACAAGTTTCTGTATCTGCTCCAGTGTTACACCGCCAGGACGTAACAACATCGGAGTCTTACCTGTCAGATCAATTACGGTAGACTCAATCCCAATCTTTGTCTTGCCTCCATCAAGGATCATGCTTATTCTTCCTCCCAAATCATCCGATACGTGTTTTGCCAAAGTTGGACTTGGCCTGCCAAAAAAGTTTGCAGAAGGGGCAGCCAATGGAATACCTGCCTCTTTTATCAAAAGACTGGCAATTTTGTTCTTTGGCATTCTGATTGCTACTGTATTCAGACCGCCAGTAGTTATTTTTGGAACAATTTTTGATTTTTTTAAAACAATGGTTAGTGGGCCCGGCCAGAATTTCTCAATTATTTTTTCCGTTATTTCTGGAATATCGCTTGCAAGTCTTTTGAGATCCTCTTTGTCCTGTATGTGAACTATTAGTGGATTATCTGCAGGCCTTCCCTTTGCCTCAAAAATCTTCTTTACTGCGGAAGGATTCAGGGCGTCTGCCCCAAGTCCATAAACTGTTTCTGTAGGAAATGCTACCGTTTCCCCTTTTCTTATTAGTTGCACAGCTTGTCTTATCATTGAAATCTGTGGTCTTGTTGGATTTATTTTAAGAATCTTCGTTTGCATTTTCCTTGATTTTAAAAGAGAGCCCATGCTTGCATATTAACGAAACCTTGCAGATAGATTGAATTTTTATGGGAATCATGCTTTCTAATTTCATGAAGCTGGATCTTAGGGAAATAGCAAAAGAAAGAATGCAAATTCTGATTAAAGAGGCAGTTTCGAATGCCAGGAAAAACCCAACACTGGCTCAAAGGCAGGCGCTACTCGCAAGGAAAATCAGCACAAAGCACAGAATACGAATGCCGTATGAAATTAAGATGACTTTTTGCAAAAAGTGTAAAAGCTTCATTGCGCCGGGAGTAAACTCAAGAATACGGCTTGGCAGATCGCCACTCAAGTCAATACGAATAACCTGCGGCTTTTGCAATCACACGTATCGCAAGATTATTTCTAAATGATTTATAAGACCACACACAAGTTTTTCATTTCATGGCAAAGGCCTATGACGTACCGGCAGATATTCTATTATCAAGACTAGCTGACATACTCAAAAGTGAGAATATTGGCAAGCCTGAATGGACAATGTTTGTAAAGACCGGTTCTCACGCAGACAGACCTCCACAAGACAAGGAATGGTGGTACAAGCGTTGCGCATCAATTCTAAGAAAGCTATACCTTCATGGACCTGTTGGGATCAATGACTTACGTATCATGTATGGAGGCGCAAAAGCAGTAGGATATGGCGGCGCTCATCACAGAGATGCAGGCGGCTCAATCATAAGACATGCCATACAAGAGCTTGAAAAACTAGGTTACGTTGAAAAAGTTGCAGGAAAAGGCAGAGTAGTATCCCACCAAGGAATGAAAAAACTTGACAGGCTTGCAAGTGACATTCTAGATGAACTTGCCGTGAAAAACCCATTATTGAAAATTTATTCATAGTGAAACACTATGAGCTACCCGCAAGACGAAAACACTCCAAACGAGGCGGAAATTACAGCACAAAAAGAAATGATTCTAAAACAAATTTTATCGCCTGATGCGAGGCTCAGACTAAACAATGTACGAATGGTAAAACCCGATCTTGCATCACTTGTTGAAAATTATCTGATCGGCATGGTATCACAGGGAAAAATACACGCACAAATTACCGATGATCAGCTAAAACAAATACTCCTATCTACCCAGCAACCAAAACGCGATTTTAAGATTAATAGACGATAAATTCCAAACAAAATATAATTAGGGGATACAAAGGACTCAAATCATGAAGGCCGTAGTTTATGATGAATATGCGCCGGATGATAATTACAAGAAAATTCTTAAAGTTAAAGAAGTGGATGACCCAAAACCAAAACCAAATGAAGTGGTCTTTAAGGTAAAGGCAGCCGCTCTAAATTATAATGATATCTGGGGAATGCGAGGACAGCCAGTTGCAGTACCGTTACCGCACATTTCTGGTTCAGACGCATCCGGAGAGGTAATCGCAGTTGGTGAAGAAGTAGCAAACATCAAGGTTGGCGATAGAGTTGTTTCGCACTCCAACATGTCTTGCAGAGTTTGTAAGGCCTGTACTGATGGGCGCGAGTTTGACTGTACTAAGAGAAGCATTTGGGGATTCCAAACGGGACCACTATGGGGAGCTTTTTCAGAAATAACTCATCTTCCAGAAGTTAACGTTGTAAAAATTCCAGAAGGAGTAAGCTATGACGAGGCAGCAGCTGCTTCAATGACGCTTTTGACATCGTGGCACATGCTAGTTGGAAGAGCCAAGATAAAGCCAGGGCAAACCGTTCTAATCATGGGCGGAGGTTCAGGAGTCGGCTCGTTTGGCATACAAATTGCCAAGCTTTATGGTTGTACAGTAATTGCAACTGCCAGCGGTGATAAGCTTGACAAATGTTTGCATCTTGGTGCAGATTTTGCAGTAGACCACAGAAAAGAAGATTGGAGTAAAGAAGTATTCAAGATTTCAAAAGAAATCGCAAAATCATCAGGCGGAGTTCCTGGCATTGACGTCTCATTTGATCACATTGGCCAGACTCATTGGAATCAACAGCTTACTTTGCTCAAATACGGTGCAACTATAGTGTCATGCGGTGCAACAACTGGCTATGATGCAAAAACCGATCTAAGGCACGTCTTTTTCAAAGGCACAAACATCTTGGGTTCAACTCAAGGTACAAGAGCAGAGCTTGAGGATGGATTCTACTGGATGGGCAAAGGAAAGATAAAAGCAGTAATTGATTCTGTACACTCATTTGAGAATGCTGCAGAGGCTCACACAAAGATGCTTACAGGTAAGGGCCTCTTTGGCAAAATCCTGATGAAACCAGAAGCATAAATTTTATGACAAGGCTTTTTCGCAGCCTTTTATTTGTCCCGGGGAACAACCTGCGTTTTTTAGAAAAGGCAAAAACCATTCAAGCAGATATTGTCTGCTTTGATCTTGAGGATTCTATTCCGGATTCTGAAAAAGTAAACGCCCGTAATTTAATAAAAGATGCACTAAAGTCACGCTCACAATATGCGCCGGATATCTATGTCAGGACAAATTCTCCGGCTTCTGGAAAAATCCCAGATGATCTTGAACAAATCATACAAAAAGGAATTGATGGAATCGTAATACCCAAAGTAAACAATTCGAAAGAACTACTAAAAATTGAAAAAATCATCAAAAGTCTTGAAAAAAAGCGCAAACTGGGTTCCGTTTCCCTTATTCCATCGATAGAGTCCGCACAGGGGGTTGTAAATGCATATGATATTGCATCATGTAGCAAAAGGATCTCTGCCTTGGTCTTTGGCGTGTTTGATCTGCTAAATGACATGGGAATAGAATACACAAAACAATCGGAAGGCGCAAAATATGCGCGAGCCAAAGTTCCGCTTGATGCAAAGGCAGCAGGAATCCACGCGATTGACGCAATATGGCAGGATCTAAAGGATGAGAACGGGCTCAAAGGAGACTGCATAATTGGAAAAAATCTTGGATATGCTGGAAAAAGCATCATACATCCTGATCAAATACCGATCACTCATGAGGCATTTATGCCAAACAAGTCAGAAATTGAGTGGGCCCGCAAAGTATGTGACGTATATCTGGAATCAACAAAGAAAGGAAGGGGGGCTACCGTAGTTGATGGCAAGATGATTGACGAAGTTCACTACAAGCGCGCAAAGGCCTTGCTTGATTTAGCCAAAAACTAATTCCAAATTGTAAACTCTGTCCGGGTATCTTGATGTGAATCCTAGTCAATAAACTCATTTTTTGTATACATCTGCATGGCTTTGACATTTACACAAATAATATCGAATCAATAGATCTTGACAATGTAATACAAAAATATCTAATTTGGTATGATGATATGAGATGATCAAATTAAACAAACATCGACCTAAATCCACCAATTAAACTCAAGTATTATTGCAAAACATACTGGCTAGATCACTTAATTCGAAATTAATCTGTCTATTTCTTGTCGTTGCTATGGTTCCGATGGCTGCAATATCGATAATAAGCTTTAATGCTTCGCAAAACTCGCTACAAGAAAGAGCATACAGCCAACTACTAACGTTAGCCAATGATAGAGCAACATCAATTGAACAGCTAAACGACTTTAGAATTCAACAATTGGAACAAGCAGCACAAACCCCAGAAATAATCAATCAGTTAAAACAAATCTCTGAAAAAGATGGACCAAGTAAACAAGTTTCAAACGAGTCACATCTGGAACAAATTCTTAATAGCATACAGGAATCAACCGGAGGAGAAAATGGCTATCAAAATTTTAAAATTGTATCCATGGATGGCAACGTTCTCTATGCTCAGGATAACTCCTTGCTAGGCATGGATTACTCTAATGCGAAGATCTTCCAAAAAGGTCTGGAAAAATCATATCGTGAATATGTTATGGATGATGGAAAAAGAGTAGCCATGACCGCAGTCCCGATTTATGACCCTCAAACAAATGCAAAACTTGGAATGCTGATTGCGCAGACTGGAGTTCCTGCCCTTGACAAAGTCTTATTGGACAGAGAAGGCTTGGGCGAAACGGGGGAAACATATCTTGTTAGCTTTGATAGAGTTATGATCAGCCCGTCCAGATTCAATGAGGGGTATGAATTTCATCAAAAGGCAGACACGCTTCCGGTAAAGGAATGTGTTGAAAATGGGAAAGGCATTTCGGCATCAATTTATCCTGATTATAGGGGTGTTCCAATTTTTGGTGCATCAAAATGTGAGCCAGATCTTGGATTTGTAGTCATTGCAGAATTTGACGTTGCGGAAATTGTTGCGCCAGTGATTGCTTTACAAAACATGTACATTATCACCGGCAGTATCATAGCTGCAGTGGTCGGGACATTTGCATTCTTTATGTCAAGATCCATTTCTAAACCAATACGATCTGCTGCAACTATTGCCAAAAAAATAAGTGAAGGCAATCTGTCCGTAATAGTACAAGAATCAAAATCAAAAGATGAAATTGGAGTTCTCATAAACTCGGAAAAACAAATGGTTGAAAACCTAAGAAAAGTCATAAGCGAAGTACAAGGTGCATCCGAATCAGTATCCTCAAACGCTCAACAGATGTCTGCGTCTGGTCAGGAATTAAATTCGGCAGTGCAACAAATCGCAACCACAGTAGATCAGATATCAAGAGGATCCCAATCACAAGCGCAACGCATTGAAAAATCAAAGCAATCCGTTGACCAACTGGCAAACACAATCAGTGATCTCTCTCAAAACGCACAGGAATCATTAGAAATCACTGATGATGTCGGAAGCATATCAGAAAAGGGCGCCATATCTGCAAAAGAGGCGGGGGAGCGCATGAACAAAATAATTCAGGTTACGAATGAGTCTGCACAAAAAGTCAGAGAGCTGGCTGAAAAGACAAACGAGATTACCGCAGTTCTTGACGTGATTAGGCAAATTGCTGACCAAACAAATCTTTTGGCACTAAATGCTGCAATCGAGGCTGCGCGTGCAGGGGAGGCAGGACGCGGATTCGCCGTAGTTGCAGATGAAGTTAGGCGTCTTGCAGAAAACTCTGCCAGATCGTCGGAAGAAATCGATAAAAAACTAAAGGAAATTCAGGAAAATGCCCAAATCGTGGTAGGTGACATTGAAACAAGCTCAAACGAAGTCAATCAAGGAAAATTAGTTATTGATTCTTCATTAAAGTCGCTTGATGATATTGCAGTAAACATCAAGAACGTATCAAAGAGCGTCAAAATATTATCGGAATCTGTACAAGCTCAGCTTGTAAATATAAAGGCAGTTTCGGAGGATGCAACAGAAATTTCTGCAGTTTCAGAAGAAAATGCCGCTGCAACAGAGGAAGCTTCTGCTGCAGTAGAACAACAAACTGCCCAAACTCAAGAAATATCGACAGCCGCAACACAAATGGCAGAACTTGCAGA
The DNA here is from genome assembly GCA_004322465.1 of Candidatus Nitrosotenuis sp. GTDB lineage: Archaea > Thermoproteota > Nitrososphaeria > Nitrososphaerales > Nitrosopumilaceae > Nitrosotenuis. Next base: position 4,839 of record SCVO01000054.1, on the reverse strand, counting down.
ACAGCTTATACAAACAATTTCAAAATTCAAGTTAGATGGAGATACGGGAGACAAGATACGTGCCAATCAAGAGATTCCAATCAAAAATACTCTGATTGCAAGGCTAATGAGAAAATAATTTAAAAATCTGTCAATATAAAGATCAATCTTCGTTATCGTGATTTTTTCCTTTCTGATTTTTGTTTTCTTTCTTCAGGTTCTTGTTGGCGCTTTTTAACTCCTTCTTGAATTCTTTTTCCTGCTTCTTCCCATCTTTTTCAAAACTTTTTACATCCTTCTTGAATTCCTTTATGTCGTTTTTGTCTGCTGCCTTGTCTTTTTTCGCTTCATTTAGCGTCGATTTTGCAGTTTCCCTGAAGTTTTTGAATTCATTTTTGAATTGTTTTATCGAATCTTTGTATTTTTCCTTAATTGCGTTTAGCTGAATTTTGCAATCTTCTTGTATCTGCTTTCTTTGGGTCGAATTCGTGTTTCTCATCTTCTCAGTGCAGTCTTTCATTACTTTTAGTACCTCATCACGTTGTTTTTTGAGCAATTCATTTCGCTTATGTACAAAGTCGGATATCGCATGTCCCAGATTTCCGGTATCTGTTGGTGATCCGTTGCCTGTCTGATTTTCTGTCTTTGCGGTTGCGTTGTTTGAAAATATACTCAAACCAACGATATTCCAAGCAGCAATACGGTATGTTTGTTGGTGCAATGCTAGTAAATTGTTGTCAGTAAAACTGGTCCTATTATTTCCAGTGTTTGTAACAATTACTGTTCCATTTCTTTGAATTTGATAGCCTGTGATTTGGGTACCGCCGTTATCAGCCGGTACATTCCAACTTAGTTTTAATGCCGAACTGGAAACCGGAGTCACAATCAATCCAGTAGGCGCACTTGGAATTGAGAATGTTGTTGCAGAAGAAACATTTGATGAAGAGCTTGTACCTGCAGAATTTAATGCGAATACTCTATATCCATAACATAGTCCGCTAACCAAATTATTGTTTGAGTAAGAAGTAGCAGTTGTGTTTGCAACTAGAACAGTAAAGAAGCCAATACATCCCACATCTGTTTCTATTTTGTAGCCATTCACATTGCTCTGTGTCGCGTTTACCGGGGCATTCCATGTTAAACTAAGCTGAGAACTTGAAATTGCTTGTGCTTTGAGGTTTGTTGGTGAAAGTGGTGTGGTATCAGCATGTGAGTATTCAAGGGGAATTACAAGTGAAGATACGAGTAGAATCAATATGATTCCGGTCGTTGTCATTAATGACAACTACGAATTTTTTGTATTTAATGTTCAAGTAGGATTCCTACGAAGTCATGTTTCCAAGTAAACGTCACATATTCAAAAATTTTTTTGAGGTTTGTGCAATTCTATGAAGGCACTGCCTAGCAGCAGTATGTTTCTTTTTCTTTCTTTTAATCTACGAATGGAATACGGAAGCCAGTTTGTTCCGTAGGGAACATATTCGGAAACATTGAATCCCATATTCACAAGCTTGGGTTTCAGATCGTCCCTTATTCCACGCAGCATTTGAAACTCAAACCTCCGTTCGTACTTTCTTGATAACTTTTTGGCATTTTCTATCATGACTGAATCGTGCGTAGCTATGCCAAACTCATTCGCTTTTCTAAAAAGTAGCCCCATCAATTTTAGATAGTTCTGGTCAATTTTGTCTTTTGATTTGTATGCAACCTTTGGGTTTTCCCGATATGCCCCCTTTACTAGCCGTATTTTGGCTCCAATCGTCATCAAATCAACGAGGTCATCTTCCGTTCGCATGAGATTTGCCTGCAGTGCAACTCCGAGCCTTTCATATCTTGAAAATAAGTTTTGATAGATTTCTATTGTCTCATCTGTGTGATCTGACGACTCCATGTCAATCCAGACAAATGTCTGTGATGATATTGCACTTTTGATTAGAATCTCAAAGTTCTGAATACATTCTTTCATATTTCGTGAAAGACCAATCTGTGTTGGCTTGACAGATATGCCTCCATTTACATTCCATTTCCTAAACGAAGACATTACTATCTTGTACTCATCAATGGTTTTCTCAATAATCTGCTTTGATGTATGATATTCGCCTAATCTGTTGATTATTACTCCCATGCCATTTTTGTATGATGACTGTGCTGCAGATAATGCATCATCAATGGTATTTCCTGCAATCCATTGTTTTGCAAATCCAAAGAGAACTTTTTCCATTATCTGTGTACTTGATACCAACGATCATGAATTGCTCTCCCTGTGTAAAAATTTTAAGAAAAATAAGGTGCTAAATGGCGTTCAAAAATTATCCTATTTAGACAAGCTCTTTTCTGTTTTTCTGAATCTTGCTATTGTAGCTAGCATATATGCAGAAACCGCAACTATTGCGCCTTGCAATACTTTTGCTGTAAGGTCTGGCGTGCCAATATCATCTTGAATGCCTATCATTGGTATATTGATGGTTCTAGTTGCGACATAGAATGCAATTAATGCAACAGATCCAATCAAAGCAACGACATAGGGCTTTTTGCTAATTGCCTTCTTCTTTAGCATCCACAAGCCAATTGGGACGTATGACGCACCAATAATTGAGAAAAAGACAACTTCTCCCATATCTCCAAAGCCTTGAGATTCAGATGTGTTTTTTGTCTTTTGCTCACCTGCTTCACTAGCCTCGCCTGGCTCTATATCGTTAGTACTAGCTTGTGCCTCTGCCTGATGATCCATGTTTTCACCGTATGCTAATGTTAGGTACAGTATACCTGTAGATAGCATGAGTGCGGCAAGGACATAAGCTGCTACATGTGCTGATTTTTTTTCCATGAGCCGAATATACCATTTGATATTTAATTTGGTACCGACCGTTCCTATCAATGGGAACGGAATCAGTCTTTGAATTTTTGCCACAATCTAACTATCTTATCATCCATCTTTATTCGCACAATTGAATATGTCATCTTGCCGTCTTTGAAATTCACGTTGATTTCAGAGACCAAACTTTTGTAGTAGCTTTCACCTAACCCTTCAACTGTTCTTATCACTTTTGTTTTTTTGATAAGATTCAACTCTTCCAAATTTTTTATTTTTCTATATGCCGTGGATGTAGGCATGTCGAGTTTTGATGCAATTTGCTGAGAGGATAGTTCCTCATTTGTAAGAATCGTCAGAATCTCTCGCGTGTATCTGTCTGCAAGTACTGCGGTAATATCATCATCAGTTTCCATTTCAACTTTTTTTAACCGCTAGAATCAGTATGATAAATCCGATAATCTCAAAAGATTCTGCAATTGTCTCTTGAATGAATTTACTACCAATAAAATAAAGTGCATCTTCAACTACAGTTTCCCCTAAAACGAGAACGGTAAATCCAGCTACCAAAAGAAGCATCGGAGGATATTTTGTCTTTTTGTAAGCCTTGGCTGCATAAAACACCAGGATAAAGCCAACAGCTAAGTGAACAATTGTGATTACGGCATCCGACAATTCCATGACGAATTGCTCTTAATTCTACTATTAAATGTCAAGTAACCTTGTTATCTTTTACAGTTAGAAATGATCCGTAATTACAACGTCGCTTAGAGGAAGCTGTCCCCCTCGTGGTTGGGCTTCTTTTACTGCTTTTCCAATTGTTAGCATCATGCAGATCATGTGATCTTTTGGCAAATTGATAAGATTTCCAACCTCCTTTGGATCAAAGCCAATCATCGGACAGGAATCATAACCCATAGATTTTACTGTGAGCATTATGGTTTGTGCGGCAATACTACACGAACGTATTGCCTCATCACGCATAAACTGGTCCTGGCCTCTATATGACTTGAGAATTGCCGGTATGATATAGTCTTGAACCTCCTTTGGAGCATTTTTCCAGTATCTAGCGGGATTTTTTTCCCATGCCTTTAGATCCGCACACAAAATAAGAAGCATTGATGCATCCGTTACCTGAGCTTGATTCCACGATGCCGCACGAATATTTCTTCGCAATTCTTTATCAACAACATGGACAAACCTCCAGTTTTGAATATTATATGAGGTTGGGGACAATATTGCAAGTGAGAGAACCTTGTTAATTTCTTCAGGTGTCATTTGATACTGAGGATCAAAATATTTTATGGCACGTCGCTTTTCGATTGCATCGAACGTATCCACAGGATCCAATTTTTGATCTAGCTTTTAAGTATTAGTCCAAGCAAAAATCATTTTATAACCACGGCGTACCATAACAACAGTTGTTTACAGGAATCATTGAAGGTGTTGGCAAAGTAATCAAGATAGAGAAAAAGACCAGCAACAGGAGCGCTGTCAAAATGACAGTTGATCTAGGTAAGCATGCAAGGGGACTCAAAATAGGTCAGAGTGTTGCATTAAACGGAGTTTGTCTTACAGTTACAGGAATTTCAAACTCAAAATGTAATTTTGAGATGATAGAGGAAACCACAAAAAAAACTGATCTTGGAAATCTAAAAGAAGGCGGAATCATCAATATTGAACGAAGCCTAAAAGTTGGGGATAGAATGGAAGGGCATTTTGTTCTTGGTCATGTGGATGGTGTAGGTATAATTAACAAAATTGAAACAAAACCCAAAGAAATCAAAATATGGTTTAAGATACCAAAAAACCTGACAAAATTCGTTGTTCAAAAAGGATCAATTGCGATTGATGGGATAAGCCTGACAGTAGTTGATGTACAAAAGAATCTTGCATCAGTTTGCTTGATACCTCATACGGTTGATGTAACAAACTTTCATACAAGAAAAATTGGCGACAAGGTTAATATTGAAACCGACATTCTTGGGAAATATATTCTAAAGTAGGAATAAATTATTACCAGTTTACTGGTAATTACCAAAATATTA
>SCVO01000053.1 GCA_004322465.1 Candidatus Nitrosotenuis sp. | reverse complement strand
CATGGCGCACCATACTGTAATCATGAATCAAAAACAAACTCACTGGAACTACCAAGTTCGAGCACCATTCCGAAAAGTCATGGCCTGGGACGCATTGTTTTTTGTCTTGGGAATTGGCGTGGGGATAGGAGTTGGCGCATTCCTAGCTGTGGGCTAGGATTTTTCTTTTTTTAGATTTAATAATCATAAACAGCCTTCAAATTCAAGACATGGCAGAGTTTTCAAGAATTGAATCATCATATTCGTCAAAGGATGCCTGCCGCCTCATCTGGAGGGGAAATGATGAGGACGAGGAGCACGTGGTGTTTTTGAACAGGGGCGAAATTGACCGCCTGTATGACATTCTTTCAAAAAATACGGCAGGACAGGTGGAACTGGAGGACGAGTTCAGCTCCATACTGGTAAATTCCGATATCACACAATTCCGGTTAAGCGAAAGTAAACTGTTTGAGGTAAAGACCCAAGTCCTAAAAAAGCACTTGGAGGAATTTAGGAAATGAGAACTAGCAAGACCTACCCAAAGGAATACGCGCCGTCCGACTCCTCGACACAAGACGTGGCGGTGAGGCAGAATCTCCTAAACGCGATTCTCACGTCAAAGCCAAAGAAGACAGTCCAGGATACGGATCTGTTCAAGGTGATGGCATCGCGGCGCTCGACTAGAAAGTTTGACAACAAAAGGATGGTCGAGGAGTGGAAAATAGACAAGATACTTGCCGCGGCAGACACTGCGCCGACAGCAGGAAACTTTCAGGGCTTTGAAATATTCTATGTGCGGGATCCAAAGGTGAAAGAAAAGCTGGTCGATGCCGCAAACAACCAGCCGCACGCAAACACGCCAGTCGTCCTGGTGTTCTGCAAAAACCCGTCCCGGGTAAAGCTGAACTTTCCGCCGGAAGTCCTGGCAAAGTTTGCAATCCAGGATGCCACGCTTGCAGCAGCATATTCGCAGCTGGCGGCCCACGCACTGGGCCTGAGCTCAATTTGGATTGGGATGTTCGATGAGGGAAAGGTCATGAGGGCAATCGGCACAGACCTGATGCCGTCGTCACTTCTCTGCATTGGATATCCTTCGCAAAAACGCGGCCCGCGCTCCAGGCGAAAGCTAAAGGACGTCATCCACATAGTATAAGAATTTCATACCGTGCAGAATTCGCATCACTGCTTGTGATATACGCAGTTTTTTGATGCTTAAATTTAATAGACCATACATTTTTGCCTAGGCATGGGACGCCGAAAGACTCAGAAAATAATCAGGACAGCCCCAAAAAACGTCACAACGGGAATGTGTCCGAAATGTCAAACGGTTGGCCGAATCTTCCTAATAGGTCAGGTCGGCGCCGAGCACGCAAAGTGTGCCTCTTGCAATCAAGAATTTGATTTGTAACAAAAAACTAACCCAGATATACAATTTTTCACCCATAAATTTTTAAGCTCTTTTTCTGAGTGTATCAATATCATGAGTTCAACAGACGGCGAGACCATCTATGAGCGCGTTGCCAAGCTAGAGGACGAAATTGCCTCCCTGAGAAACGAAGTGGATGTCCTAAAAAAGGCGCTGCGCAACAAGCTGGCACGACACGAAATCTCCCAGGTCAAAAAGGGCAGAGACATCACGTCCATTATAGACTAATCTTATCTCTTACATTTCTTATCATTTCTAAAATAAAATCAACGTCTGGCGCCTCCGGTGCAAGCTCAAGGTACTTGTTTAGGTATATGAGTGCCTTTTCGTAGTTTAGCATCCTCTCCTCAAGTATTCCCTTGTCGCGAATCTCGTCCGGCGACTCTGGCTCTACTGCCAAAATCATGTTGGTGCACCTCATCGCCTTTTCATAAGCGTACGATTGGGCGTACGAGCTTTTCAGGTTTCGCAGTATTCTGATCAGTATCTTGTCCTCCGGCAGCTCGTCCAAAAATTCCGGGGAGAATTCTATTTCCTCCTCAAAGTTCTGGTACAGTATCTCGTTTAGGTCCTCCATGTCCAGCAGCCTGCCGCCGCCAAACGGGTCAAGTATCATCTCCTCGTTGTACTTTACCACGACGTGGCTTGGGAAACCGGTGATGGTAAGGTCGATGCCTATCCTTTTTGCGACCTCGACATAAATTATCGAAAGCGTGATTGGGATTCCGCTTTTTTTGTCAAGCACCTCGTTTAGGAAATTGTTCTTTGGGTCATAGTAATCGTCAACGTCTCCCTTGAACCCAAGTGTCTGGAAGAGATACTCGTTTAGCATTGATATGAAGTATGTCGGGTTTTTCACATCCGAGAGCAGCACCTTGAGGGACTTTGCAATCTTGTTTATCTTTTCTATCTGCTCCTGCATGTTGAGGTCCGGGTACTCTAGCACCTGTGCAATCTTGAGGCATTTTTCCACCAGGTTGTACCTTGGGTCTGCAGAAAAGGAAACCCACTCTGCAACAAACGGATCAAACTTGTCGCTCATCTGGGCTGTCAGAATGCTCTTTTTAGGTACAGGTGCGGGTCTTTGAGCTCCCTTGTGGTGGGCGGGTTTTTAATCAAAATCTTGAACGTCTCCTTGCCGTGCCTCTCAAACACTGCGCCGGTAAAGTCCTTGCCCATGTTCTTTCTGATCTGGTATGACGAAATGTCGGTTCCCATGAACGTCATCAAATACTGGTGAAAGTCCTCGTCGTCTTTGAGAATGTTCTGCACGGAGAACTCTGCCATTCCCTCCATCGTGGAAAACGCGGCGTGGTGCCTCTGAATCGGGAGGAGCCACCTCTGGTATATCTCAAGAATCTGCGGTACCATCTGCTGGATTGTCGGGTCTATCTCTACTTTGGTAAACGTCATGACGTCGGGTCCCAGCACGTTTACGATAAAGTTGTCGGGGTTTAGCATGAAGAACAGGTTTGCCCTTTTTGCAATCGGAAACTCGTCCGGGACTGGGGGCAGCTGCAGATAGTCGGACAGCCTTGTGACTGTGCCATCATCCAGTGCGAGAATTATTTTTGCCAGGTCCTCGTTTATCTTGTTCACCTCGGTCACCGCCTTTTTGTTTTCCTCGTACAAATTGTTCTGGATGGAGTGGACCAGTTCCTCAAGTATGGTCATCTTTAGGGCGCCGACATATCCAGATTTTATGGTCTCATACCTTGACTCGTAGGGCGGCCCCTGCTTGTGCAGGACTATCTGGGGGTAGCTGGACAGGACGAAATTGTTGATGTATATTTTTGAATCCAGGTAATCTCCGTAGGTGGTGGAAATTTTTGAAATGTATGCCTTGGCATATGTGGAGTATACTAGAAATTTTGCGGCATCGAGTTTTACCATGTCCGCGATTCCCTGCCTGTTCTGCTTTGCGACTGCCAAAAACAGCCTGTCGACAAACTCGCGCGCATCCTGCGTGGCAAAGACCTTTTTGCCCTTTATTCCCTTGAGTGCCTCAAGATCTGGAAACTCGACTGTCACGTCAGGCGACACGGAAATCCCCGTGAACTCGCCGACCTTCTGGCGCAGACCGGAAATTATCTGATCTGAAATCTGCCTTGGGGAATCGAATCTTACCTTAAAGTCGGGATCCTCCGCGATCCTTGTAGACAATACGCTAATGTCATGCTCTTCGTTTATCTCGACTGAAATCTGGTCGAGCAGCGCGTCCGCAAACTCTTCCTGCTCTGTCATCGATAGTGACTTTGGATGGTTCCCATTTAACATTAACTGGATTGGCAAAATAGGTATTAATCCAAAATCCGTTTTGAGTAAAACTATTGCATGAATCCAGTTTGCGTCACATCAGATGCGTAAGGTGCGGAAAAAAATTATCCCTTGAGGTGCTGAGGCAGGACGCAGAAATCCGAGAGGGCTTTTTGTTTTGCGAGTTCTGCAATCTGCGTTTTCCAATCGTCGGAAAAATCCCAATTCTGTGGGATGATTTTTCTAGCTATCTCTCCAACCGGCCGCGGCTCGGCGGGACGCTGTACACAAAAACCGTTTCCCCAAAGCTAAAGCTATACATCAAAAGCAGTCTTGGGGTGATAAAGAAGGGACACGCGGACGCATCCTTGGTGGAAAAAAGATGGTCGTCGATATACGAGCGGAACAAAAAATCCGCGTTCTACGGCGTGATAAAAAAATCGCTCGGCTCCGCGTCTGGGACTGCGCTGGAGCACGGGTGTTCGATTGGAATCATAACGTCTCACCTGGCAAAATCGCGAAGGCTTGTCTTTGGGATTGACAAGTCGTATTACGCAATTGAGGTTGCAAAAAAATCCGACTCTGAGAACCTGGATTATTTTGTGGCGGACTCGCTGTCGCAACCGTTTGGAAAAGCAAAGTTTGATTCCGTGATAGGCCTGAACCTCTTTGAGATAATCGAGCCAAAACTACTACTAAAATCGCTAGCGAGGCAGGTGGAGAAGGGCGGCCTTTTGGTCCTCTCTGATCCGTACGACTTTGAGCGCGGAGAAAAGTCAGTAAGAGAGCCGCTTCACGCAGAGTCAGTACGAGGCGAGCTTACAAGGCTTGGATTCTCCATATCAAAACAAACCAGAAAGCCGCAGTTTCTCCCATGGAACCTCAATCTGCACCAGAGGGCGACGCTCCAGTACAAGGTGGACTTGGTTGTCGGAAAAAAGCGATAAATTAGAAAAGAGGATTTTTGGGATTATTTTCTCCACATTTTCTGCCACGTTTCGGCAAATGCGTTCATCAGGTCCCCGTACGTTTTCATCTGGTCAATTCCCGGCTGGTTTGTCAGCTTTTGCCAGTTTTGCCCAAACTGCTTGAACGCGTTTAGGCTTGCCTCGTTCATCGTCTTTTGCCAGTTTTCATAGAACTCTTTGAGAGTTTTTTCACTGGACTCGTTTAGTGCCTTGGTGGCAACCTCATTGTACTTTGCCTGCACCTCGGCGCTTACCTTTTGCAACGCCTGAAATGACTGCGTCCATTTCTTTAGCAGTTCCATGTACTCGCCCCACAAACCGTCCCAATCTTTTGCTTTGGTATCTTTGGCCATGATATGGGAATGGAAGTCGTTTGATAAAAGAGATTCTGTAATGTGCAAAACCTGAACCTAGCGTGTACGTCTAATCCGAAAAGAGATTAATTGCAAAAAGGTATCATACTATTGCTTGTCGGACCAAAAACCCCCTGCCACATCGGAGCAACTAACACAGATTTACAAATTGGGCTATGTTGGAGCAAGGCCAGCAACAAAGCAGGAGGCCTCAGAGCTCATATCAAAACTGCTCAAGTCAAAGCGGGTAAAGCCGTACCTGTTTTCCACCGAGAACGGATCCGAGCCGTATCTGGTTCCGATGGACAAGTGGCCGGACCCTTACAAAAACGACACCGAGTTTAGAAAGGAATTGCTAAAGGACTGGGAAAAAAGCGAAAAAAGAAAGGAAAAGCTAAGCAATCTGCGGGACCTCTGAACCCCACAATTCTTAACTGGAATTGCCCAAAACGAACCATGAGCCCGTTCTATACCCGAAAGAAAAACCCCGGAGTCAAGGAGGAAGAGCGGGTGGACCGGCTGGTTGCAAAGGGGCGCGAATCACTCAACCTTGGAAACTTCAAGGTGGCGCTCAAGTTTTTTAATGAAGCCCTGGAACTGGAGCCTGATAATGCGGACGCACTTCTCCACAAAGCGGAAGCCATATCTCAACTAAAGAAAACTAGCTAGCTTTTGCATAGCTGCCGTTCAATGAGTTCGATTTTATCGCAAGCATCAGATGGTGTATTCATGTCTTTTTTGCGTGCTGCGTGCAAACTCGAATCTCTCGTTGGTCTTGCGTCCACGCGGAAAAGACATTGTAGTTAAAGGACTGCCGAGTGACCGTTTAGTAGCCAAACAAACACACGATGAAGCTTGTCCAAAAAAAACTAGTCTTGTTTGGATTCTTTAGGAGTTTCCTCTTCCATGCATCTAGTGCAGAGTCGCTTACCCTGTAGCGGAAACCACGTAAAAACATGAACATACCCTGATTTGCAACTCATACGCAAATAATTTCGATAACGCATTAGTGTGGTCTAGTCAGCTATTACCTATTTTCAGCTAAAACAAATCCTCGATCACGAACTTTTCGCAAATACTCTGACCTGATCTCTTCTAATTCTTTCTGTTGATGCTTGATGCCTGCTGCCAGAATAATTCTGAACCTCGTTATTTCAAGCACGTGTTGGCCAGACTGATCGGTATTTTCTGCCGCTGAAACCCTATTGTAATCTGTTGTTAAATTACGAACAGCTTCACAGTATCCATGTTCTTGTTTGTCTGAAATCCCTGCGTCATGGAACGTATGCTTTTTCCTTCACCGTCCAACACAAAAAGCTCCATGCACCTCTCACCGTCGATTTTGCTGTGCAGCTGTGTAGTGATAAGATTCTCAAATTTCTGCCTCAATCCTGCAATTATGTCGTCAAACTTGTCGTCATGGATCACTAGCAGTATCGCGTGTTTTTTCCCACTCATGTCTGTTTTCTGTTTTTCTTCTGAGAGAAACGTTCGAAGGCCCGCTCTGACCAGTTCTGACTTGCCGGAAAACCCCAACGCCTTTTGCACCCTGTCAATCTCATTTAGCATCTCATCGTTTAATGAAATTGAAATTATGTTTGCCACAACTTGATTTTTAATAATCCGTATTTAAGCATAGAACGGCACATTATTAATTCTAAATAAAGTTATTAACTTTCTCTTAAAAACTCTTATTAATTATTAATGATAATCATATTTATTAATAATGGGAAAAACACATGTTTGTGAAAAAATCCGTCGGGATAGTCGGTGCTGGAATAACTGCCGCGGTAATTATTGGCGCAATTATGGTTTTTGCAATGAATCAAAATGCCACGCAAACCTCACCCGATAACAAATTAGAATCGCCAAAAGAAAAGACCGAAACCGCAAAGCTCAATGTAGTAGCTTCATTTTATCCGCTGTATCAATTTTCCAAAGGCGTGGGCGGAGACAAGGTGGATGTGTCCACTCTTATCCCGTCTGGAATTGAGCCACACGAGTGGGAGCCAAGCCCTGGTGATCTAGTATCACTAAAGCACGCAAACGTCTTTGTGTATAATGGAGTGGGGATGGAACCGTTTATTGATAGACTAATTGCCTCTGAAGAATACAAAAATACCGTCTTTGTCGAAAGCACAAAAAAAATCGAACTCATTAAAATAACTGATGAAAACGAGGCACGTTTTATGAATAACCCCCACGTTTGGCTTGACCCGATACTTGCAAAACAGCAGGTTGCGGAAATAAAGGACGCATTTTCAAAAGCTGATCCGAGCAATGCCGATTATTATGCTCAAAACGCCGATGACTATAATGCAAAACTAGACGCGCTTGATGCCAAGATAAGATCCGGGCTTTCGGATTGCAAAAAAGACACCTTCATGCCGTTCCATGACGCGTATCCGTATTTTGCCAAAAGATATGGGCTCAAATCGCTTCCCCTATCAGGAATCTCGCCGGACTCTGAGATTACATCGTCTGAACTCAAAAAATTTGTAGACTATGTGAAGGCAAACCACGTCCAGGTCATATTTGACGAAGAACTAGTTGACCCAAGGTTGGCACAAGTGCTGGCAGATGAGGCAGGTGCCAAGGTGATGGTCTTCAGTCCACTCGAAGGACTGACAGACGACGAAATCAAGGCTGGAATGACCTATTTTGACAAAATGGATGAGAACCTGCAAAATATCAAAGTTGCACTAGAGTGCAGCTAGTTCTTGCGCCAGTGCATTTTGTGGTTAGACTCTACAATCCTGAATGATCATTTTGTTCCCAAAGATTGTTTTGCTCAGCCTATTCCTGACGCCTTTGTGCGTCTTAAAGAGTGTCTGCCGGGGGTGGGTTTTGAACCCACGACCTCCAGATTATGAGTAATGCCCTTTGCTGGAGACTGGCACTCTAACCAGGCTGAGCTACCCCGGCACAAAAACGCCTAATTTTATGGCGCAA
>SCVO01000052.1 GCA_004322465.1 Candidatus Nitrosotenuis sp. | reverse complement strand
TCCAAACTCACATCATCTCGTGTTATCAGTTTGGATTTTTTTCTTCTGGAGCCTTTAGCGATGACTAAATCATAGTCGCCCTACCAGGCTAGGCTACGACCCCACAAATGAGAAAAACTATGACTTGGATTTATTCTAAGTGGTGTGGTATCATAGATTTATTATCGATTGGCGGGAAGTGATGGAGTGGCAAAGCCGGTTTTTCTGATAATAGCTGCAATCCCAATTATACTGGCGATTCTCATTGCCATACCTATGATCATAAATCCGCAGATTCCGTTTACTGCCACAAATTCCGATGACAGGATTTCATTTGAATTAACTAAATATAGTTTGAAAAAAGTTTCATTTGGAGTGACTGATAGATTGTCTCCTCTGAAATCTGAAATCCTTACAATATCAAATGACGGTGCAGTCCGGTACATGGTGACTGAGAATGAGCACCCGCTGCCTGAGAAAACCATGACATTGGAAAAAGCACAGGTGAAAAAACTGACCGCACTCATCAAGGAAACCGGATTCATGCAAATTCCGATTGACTCAATTCCTGCAGACGAGTCCAAGTCCGAATACACGAAATACTCGCTCAAGGTTACACTGAACGGGCAGGTAAAACAGATCCAGTGGCCCGAGGTAAACGCAACGTCTGCATTCATTCCGCCCATAGTAACAATGGTGGAGTCGCAGCTGGAAAGTGTGGTTGGACAGTTTAACTAAACGGGACAAATCGATCCGTTATTATAAATATGCAAATCGCGACTAGTCCTTATGATTCCGCTATCCGGCAACCTTGATTCCGCAAAGGGAAAGGTCAGCGAAAAGGTAGGGCCTGTTTCCATAACTCGCGGCACGTCCACTCTGAAAAGGGGATTTGCGCACATGCTCAAAAACGGAGTAGTGATGGATGTCACCACCGTGGAGCAGGCGCTGATTGCAGAGGAAGCTGGCGCCGTGTCTGTAATGGTTTTGGACAAACTGCCGTCCGATGTTCGAAAGGCAGGAGGCGTTGCAAGGACTGCAAGTATACGAGTTATTGAGGAAATAATGGATGCCGTTACAATTCCTGTGATGGCAAAGTGCAGAATAGGCCATGTCTATGAGGCAAAGGTTCTGGCAGAGGCAAACGTGGACATGATTGACGAGTCCGAGGTCCTGACGCCGGCTGACGAGCTGCGTCACATATGGAAATGGGATTACACCACTCCGTTTGTGAATGGCGCTCGTTCCTTGGCAGAGGCACTGCGAAGAATTGAGGAGGGTGCCGCAATGATTAGGACTAAAGGCGAGCCTGGAACCGGAAACGTTGCAGAGGCCATTACACATATCAAAAAAGTAAACGATGAATTGCGATTAATAAAATCAATTTATGATTCCGGGGACAACCAGGACTTGATTAGAATGGCACGAGAGTTCAAGGTGTCATACGAACTGGTGGAGCAGACTGCCAAACTAGGAAGACTGCCAGTGGTTAATTTTGCGGCAGGCGGAATTGCCACTCCTGCCGACGCTGCATATCTGATGTCTTTGGGATGCGACGGGATCTTTGTCGGTTCTGGAATATTCAAGGCAGAGGATGCAAAGGAAAGGGCACGCGCAGTTGTTTTGGCTACAACATTCTGGGAGGATGCTGACAAGGTAAAGGAAGCACAAAGGATGATTGATGAGCGCCAGTCGATGCTTGGGCTGGATGTAAAGAACTTGGAACTAAAGATGCAGGAAAGAGGAACCGCATGAGTCTCAACATCGGAGTTTTAGGGTTGCAGGGTGATGTTGCGGAAAATATAGTTGCAACTAGAACCGCGATGGGCACACTTGGATTGAAAGGAACAGTAAAGCAAGTGAAAACCCCTGACGAGATATCTGCACTAGACGGACTGATAATTCCAGGCGGGGAAAGCACAATGATGGGGCAAATGTCCTTGGTGAATGGTGCACTCAAAGTGATTAAGGAAAAAATCCAGTCAGGAATGCCGGTCTTTGGGATCTGCGCTGGTTTGATTTTGCTTTCAAAAAATGCTAAAGATAGAGTTGTTGGAAAAATGGACCAGCCGCTTTTGAATTTATTAGATGTTAGGGTAGAGCGAAATTCTTTTGGAAGACAAAAGGACTCGTTTGAGGCAGAAATTTCTGCCGATTCCATCGGTGTTCCAAAGACAAAGGGCGTGTTCATTAGAGCACCATCCATTGAGGACATGGGAACGGACGTGCAAGTGGTATCGAAGTTTAATGAAAAAGTGGTGGCAGTAAAACAGGGAAACATTCTGGCGGTTTCGTTTCATCCAGAACTGACGCACGATGTGTCGCTGCACAAACACTTTGTAGGAATGATAAAACCAAAGAAAAAGTAAGTCTAATGTATGCTGTATGAACATTTGACTAAATATTGGTTAATTAATTAGTTTTCTTGAAAATAACAAATATAGCAAACTTCTTCAGAAGAATTCACGTTAGATGTAATCATATTTCCTCTTCGAATGTTGTTCATACTTTAGATTCTGGTTTTCCGCCCTATCTGTAAATATAATGAAAAGGAGTTTTTGGAGATAATTTACTCAATGGTTTCATTTTGAATGACTAATTTTATCAAAGCAAGGATATATGATGCATGAAATGTTATATTGTGATAATTCGCTTGGATAAATCGTTCATTATCTGATAATGTTTTTGCTTTTTGCCAGACTTTAGTGAATTCTGTAACATGAATTACTCTTTGTAATTTTGTTTTTTCAGGTTTGATGAGTATGGTATTATTGTGATATGATGCCATAAATTTTGTATGCCTTTTTAATGTTGAAAATTCTTCTCGCTGTGCGACTAATTTACATAACATTGTCCAAAAATTTGCAAATTTCATCTAATGTAGTTAGAATGAATTAACATTTAGGCAGATCGTTTTTCTAGCACCGGATATTCCTATTTGTGATTCGAATGCATTATTATGATGACAATAAACAATGTGATAAAAAGGAGTTGAAAGATAAGCGATCATAATGAAATATGCTGAATTAGAGAAATTCATTTTAGAAGATATGCAAATGTATAGGAATTATCAACCCGTAATACTCTGTGCATTACTTCAGTCTCCAAATTATACTGCCTCCAAAGAAGTAATTGTTGAACAATTAAAGGAAGCCAATAATTTTGAAATTAAAGATTATGCCGCAATTTTATGGGAAGTTGCCCTCGAAGTTATAGGAAAACCCGGTAGGGACTTTGTAAAACGAAATTCCCAAACAGGAAATTACTCACTAAATATTGCAGAAATCACAGAAGCACAAAAAAGTAAACTCATTTCAATATGTAAAGAAAAAATCAATGAGGCTAATTCGAAGAAAAAAGAATCAAACGCTCCATATTATCTACTCTTTAGATACAAATCTGAAAATAATCCATACGAAGATGATCCAAGCGGTAAGACGTATCATTTTCCAAACCGTAATCCAAATGCTAGAAAAGTTATTCCTGGTGCAAAGGCAATTTGGTTTGATCGAAAAGATGGAAATTTTTATTTCTTGGGATATGGAACCGTTTCCGAGTTAAAACCACGAACCGAGAAGGACTCTGATGCTGTTTTTGATGATTTCAAATTCTTTGAAAAACAACTTGATTCTTTAGAATTAAATGAAAAATTTCTTAAAAAAGCCACTTCTAGAATCCAAGAAAAAATAATGAGTCGCTCAGGTTATCACAACCAACACTCTATTCTTGAAATAGGAAAAGAAATTTTTGACGCTATCGTGCAAATTGATGGAGATGTGACTAATGTTATTGTTAATGAAGACCGATTTCAAGAATCTCATAAAATATTTGAAAAAGAAATGCTTCTCAAATCAAACGGCATTCAATTTACTGATTTCAATCATCCTGTTTTACTAAAAGATGAAATAAATTACAAAAGAGAAATAATTGTAAAAACTCAACATCTTCGTTCTTTCGATAATCTTCATCAATGGATTAAAACTGAAGGGATTTTATTAGGAAAAATCCGTGAAATATGTTCTCAATCAATTGCTAAAAATCTTTTAATGGGTACCAACTATGGTTTGCCTGTAAGTTCTGCAGCATCTCTTCATCTAGTACCTAAACATCTTATATCGGAATTTGAACAAATTTTATTCGAATTTTTTACGTTTGCAAATAGTTCTTCAGAAGAATTTGGAAAACAATTCGATATATTGATAGCGTTTTTGAATAACAATAATTTAAAAACTGATTGGAGATTCCTCTCTTATCTATCGTTTATTGCAAACCCTGACAAATATTTTCCAATACAACCAACAGCATTTGAAAATTTACTTCAATACTACGGAAATCAATACAAACTTAGAGCCAATTTTTCATGGAAGGTATATTCAATTATCTTGGATCTGGCTAAAATTCTAAAAACAAAGCTTGTAAAATACGGCAAACTTGATTCTATTCAAATTCAGTCATATATGTGGGTGGTCTCAAAGCTAATTGAAAATATACCTCTAACCATACAAGAATCTGAAGGTTTGACACAACTAACAAATGAAATTCCATTAGAGTTTTTAGAATATGCTGATATTTTATTAAAAAAGAACCAAATGATATTTTATGGTCCACCGGGAACGGGTAAAACCTTTGTCGCATCTAAATTTGCAAATTGGTTTGTTTCACCCAATAAAACAAAAACAAACTATGAAGAACTACAATCATTGAGTGATGATCAGTTCAATGATTATGTAATAAATGAATTACAAAGATTTGCAGAACAACAAAACTATGAATTCATAAAAGATCAAGGAACAATTAATCAGTTTATTTTACGTAGTTCACACAACGAAATACGACTAGTGTTTACATTTTCAAAAAGTGGTAAACAAGACCCAGAAAGTGTTTACCTTGGAATTTCAGACAAGATGATGGATTTTCTTAGTCAAATTCCAATAGAAAATCGGTTTATTGTAATAATCAATAATGATGTTAAGAATTTTGTTGTTTTACCATATGTTGTTGAACAAAAATACGCACGATTTGTCACAGGCGAGGAATCGGGTAAATGGGATCCTACTGGAAAAACACAACATGCATTTAGATTAACTATTGGAACAAACACCGCAAAAATGCCTACACGTGAAAATACCCATTCTGACAAATTTTTAGATTGTATTGAATACCTTGGAAGTTTTGACGTACTTGGAATTGGAAATTATCAAGAAGCACCAGAATTTGTAAGACGAGTTACTTTTCATCCATCATATTCTTATGAGGAATTTGTGGAAGGAATCAAGCCAAGAACTAGAGGTCAATATATCGAGTATAATCTTGAAGATGGAGTTTTCAAAAGAGCGTGTAATGATGCAAGATCGGATCCTGATAATAGATATGTCTTGATAATTGATGAAATTAATCGCGGAAACATTTCAAAAATATTTGGTGAGTTGATCACTTTAATCGAGCAAGACAAACGGCAGTCGTACAGTTTAATCTTGACATACTCAAAAAAATCATTCTCAGTTCCACCAAATCTGTTTATCGTAGGAACGATGAATACTGCAGACAGAAGTCTTACTTTACTAGACGTTGCATTAAGAAGACGATTTGCATTTTGTGAATTGTTACCAAATTCCCAACTTTTGGACAAAACAATAGAAGGAATTCACATTGGAACAATGCTAAACAACATAAACAAAATGCTTAGAGAGGAAGGACTACGAGAAAAACAAATAGGGCATTCTTATTTTATGAAAAACAGTCACTGTATTGATAAAATAGAGGATTTGCAGTTTGTCTTTGCCAATGAAATTATACCCTTATTTCAAGAATATTTTTACGAAGACTATGAAACAATCTCTCGCCTTTTAGGCTCAGAATTTGTTAATTCTAAAGAAATGAAAGTAAACAAAGACTGGAAAACTGACACTAACCTCTTTATTGAGGCTCTAAAACGATTTCAATGAATAATCTAGTCGAAATCAGTGAGTATGGAACACTTTCGCCAACGTATGACAAAACTGAAGAATCACAAATAGATATTAATTTAAAAAATCTAAAACTAACTGATAAAGATCAAGATCTGAAGAATTATCTTAAACAACATAACATTCTCAAAATCACAGAATTAAAACAAGGAGTGCAAATTTCTAGTACTAGTTACATTGGAATTGCGCAGTTTTCAGAATTTTCTGTCATGGTAATGCCAAAATTATTGATGAACCTAAACAATTTGCCAAAACTAATCGAATATGCGTATGAATTAGATGATGTAATAATACCTCAAAGCGAAATTAAGTTTGAATCAACAAAGAATTTACTTGTAGAACTCATACTTGCATCTTTTATTAAGAAATGTCAACAATTGCTAAGACAAGGATTAGTAAAGTCATATGTTACACATCAAGACAACATTTCATATTTACGAGGTAAATTATTACTTCAACAACAATTTCTTAATGCAATGCATAAAAAACTACAATTTGCATGTGAATATGATGAACTAGAATACAATAATTTAGAAAACCAAATTGTTTTATTTACTTTGGAAAAATCATATTTAATCACAAATAATGTGTCAATTAAAAAAGAAATTAGAAAACTAATTCATCAATTTTCAGGATTTACTGATAAAGTATCAATTCAACTATCAGATTTTAATAAAATTTCATACACTAGGCTAAATCAGCATTATGAAAAAACTCATCAATTATGCAATCTGATTCTTACTTCTACTGGAATTGGAGATTTTTACAAACAAAAAACACCATTTGTTAATTCTTTTTTTATTGATATGAACAAAGTCTTTGAATCATTTGTTGCTAGGTTGTTCAGAGAGTTTTATCCTCTTTCAAGTAAACAACAGAAAGGAGAGAAAGCCTGGGAATTTGAGGACGGGAGAACAGCTCAAATTCGAACAGACATTCTTACGTATCGGGGCAACAAAGTAGACTCTATCATAGATACTAAATATAAAAAAGATATTTCTGAAGCAGATAGATTCCAAATTGGATTCTACATTCATGAATATGGCAAAAAGGCGGGATTTGCTATTTTACCGAAATACACTGAATCAAAAGACCACCAAATTAAGTCAATAAAGCAAGGAATTACCATCAATGTAAATCATATTGATATTGATAAGACAATCACATTATTAAAAAATAATAATCATCTGGAACTAAAGAAATTAGTTGTGAAATTATTAATTCCGTACTATTGGCTTTTTTATCAGTAGTTCGTCTCATCCATCTTCCTTATTTCTAATGATGTCATCAGAAAGAAATTGACCCTGGCCAGATTTTACCAAAATTCACAAAATGATTGTAAAATATGAATGCTGAAAGTCAAACCTTCGATATCGTACTTATTGCTGAAACTAATGAACATTAATGGGGTACAATCTTATTCTATTTTATGCATCGGAATCAAATCCTTTGCAAAAATCTTGAGCGATTCTGGAATCTCAATTGAAATTGTATCCTTCAGTGACAATCCTTTAGACTTCTTTTCATTCCATACCTTGGAGTTGAAATCAGACAATTCACTTGTAAATTTTGTCATGTCTCCGATGTCATCAGATTTTGGCAAAACTTGCTTGTGGATAGTCTCTTTCGAGTATAGTTCCTGCCACATGTAATCGGTGATAAATGGAGTGATTGGTGCAAGCAAGAGCAGTATAGTGGACAAAACCTTGTGCAATGTGTAGATTGCAGCGTTTTTTTCCTCCTCGGTAAACCCTTCGCCATACGCACGAGCCTTTACCATCTCGATATAATGTGCAGCAAAAAGATTCCACGTAAACTCGCGAATTGCAATAGCTGGAACAAAAAAGTTGTATTCTGAATACCCCTTTCTGCATTCTAAAATCAATTTATCCAATTCAGATAAGATCCACTTGTCAGAATCTGTGGGCTTGCCGTTCGGTGTCACATCATAACTAGAGATGAACCTTGAAACATTCCAAAGCTTAGACAAGAACTTTTTTGTGGTTTCTATTTTTTGCTCGTTACACCTAAAGTCATATCCGTGGTTGATCTCGCTCGCACTCCAGAACCTGAAAGTGTCCGCGCCAAACTTCTGAATAACCGGCAACGGATCCACAACATTCCCCTTGGATTTGCTCATCTTCATTCCCTTTTCGTCTAACCCATACCCCATTATCCACGCCTCAGACCACGGAGCCTTTCCTGTTAGCTGTTCACATCGTAAAATAGTATAGTACAGCCAAGTGCGCACAATGTCCTTTGCCTGCGGTCTCAGAGTAGCTGGATAGGTTTTTCTGAAAAATTCCATATCCTTGTTAAATTTTGAGATAAACAAAGGCGATACGCTGGAATCCATCCAGGTGTCAAACGTCCTGAATTCCCCAACAAACTCTTTGGAACCGCACTTTACACATTTCTCAAAAGGTGCAGAATCCTTCCACGGGGTATAGTATTTTCCAGATTCTGGGACATGTGGCTCTGAGCAGTTTTTGCAGTACCAGATTGGAATTTCAGTCCCGTAGAATCTTCTTCTGGATATTGGCCAATCTATTGATATGGAGTCAAGCCAATTCATCAGGATCTGCTTGTGCATCTCGGGATAGAATGTTATTTTCTTGCCAATCTCCCTGATCTTGTCAATGGAATCAATCTGCTTTACGTAATACTCCTCCATGGGTATGATCTCAATTGGAATCTTGCTTCGCTCTGATATTGGTGTGCGGTGCGATATCTCTTCGATTTTCTCAACCAGCCCTGCATTTTGCAAATCCTCAATGATCTGATTTCTAGCTTGTTTTACTTTCAAACCCGCATACTTTCCTGCGGACTCTGTCATCAGTCCGTTCATTCCTATTGCAACGATTTCTGGCAATTTCATTTCCCGGAACAGCGCAACGTCGTTCTGGTCGCCATAACTGCACACCATCACAGCACCTGAGCCAAACTCCATCTGTGCGGAATGGTGCGCCCTGATCTTTACTTCCCTGTTTATCACCGGGACTATGATCTCCTTTCCGATAAATTCCGAATACCGAGAATCCTCAGGATTTACTATAACTGTCTGGCATGCACATAACAGCTCAGGTCGAGTACTTGCAATGATTATCTCTCTGTCAGAATCTTTGATCTTGAATTTCATGTAAACCAGCTTGGTCTGAATGTCCTGGTATGTGATCTCGGCATCGGCTATGGTAGTACCCGAGACCCAGTCGTAATTGTTTGGCCTGTTTGCCTTGTAGACTATGCCCTTTTTCCACAGCTCGATGAACGTAGACTGTGTAAGCGTGCGGTATTCCTCTGAATCGGTCCTATAGTAATTTGAAAAATTGGCAGAAAGCCCAAGGCTCTTCATTATCTGGATCATCTCTGCCTCTAAATCATCCAGAGAAGAGCGGCACAGCTCCAAGAACTTACTACGCTCCGTCTCCTGCATTCTGATTCCGTGCTTTTTCTCAGTATACAGCTCCACCGGCAGACCGTTCCGGTCTATTCCTATTGGAAAATATACGTTGTGCCCTGACATTCTGGCGGTTCGAGCAATCATGTCTATCTGGGAGTAATGGGCGGCAGCACCTATGTGCCACGGCCTGCCAGACGGGTACGGCGGGGGCGTGTCTATTACAAAATTCTTCTGTTCTGGTACAAAGTCATACAGTTTGGTCTCTTCCCACTGCTTTAGGATTCGCAGCTCCAGCTCTGGGTTCCATGATGTCTCTTTGATTTTGGGCTCCATGCTCAGGCCTTTGAGACTTGGGATATGAGGTGCGCGCCCTTGTTGTATCCTTCGTATATGTAAACGCCGACTGCCTCGATATTCTTTGGAAGTTTTGGAACCAGGATTTTTATTATTTCAGTCGATAGGTTTTCAACTGTCGCCTCGCCTTCCAAAAGATATGCCGTTCCCTTTGGCACCTGCATGTCAAACATTCCTCGCGGACCCTCAAACGATATCCGATAGTGGGACTCGTCCTCGCTTTTGAGGTACTTTCTGTTTATGAAAAACTTGTGATCCAAAATCGCGATTGCCTCCTTGATTATCCTCTTTGCCTCGCCAAAGTCAATCAGCAGGTTGTTCTTCATGTCGCCAACCAGTTCAACAAAGACGTTTGATGTATGGCCGTGCAGGATTGAGCATTTTTCCACCAGCGGCAGAATATGCGCATAGTCAAAAGCAAAGGACTGATCCTCCATGAATATGGAGCCGGACTGCGCGTCCTTGGTGTCATACAGTACAATGTCGTCCAGCTCCTTCAGCTTGGCTGCAAATTTGGGATGCCCTATTGCTATTATCTTGGTGTCCGGGAGAAATTTCTTTATCTCCTTGTATTTTTCAATATCTGAATCAGAGTCAATTACCTCGATTAGTTTTCCATCACTTGTCTTAAAGTCAACTAGAACAGTTTTTCCGTTTACCAAAACTTTGTGCTGATAAATGTAATCTATTCCGACAAATGATAGCATCTGTGATATGGAGAGCTCAGTTCTTGATTTCAGCAGGGTTCCTTTCTTGTCAATATATCTGAAATCGGAATCAAGTATTGATGTGCTTGCCATTTGATGGGATTCTCTCAAATCTGTATATAAATTGACTAAGATTACTTGATCGAGTTTAGCGTCCGCGCAAGTTTGATGTCGTTTGCTGTGATTCCGCCTGCGTCATGCGTGGTAAGATACACCGACAGCTTGTTGTACACGTTTAGCCATTCCGGATGATGGTTCATCTTCTCCGCATGCAACGCGGCCTTTGTCATGAACCCGAACGCCTCGACAAAATCCGCAAACACAAACTCCTTGTAGAGTTTTCCGTTCTGGAGCGACCATCCTTTTAGGTCCCTGAGCTCTATTCTGATCTGATCTTCAGGTAGAACATGCATGCCATATGATATCATATCAAGAATAATAACTTTAGATCATCCGAAATAGTCCAGGACCGACTTGAGGTCCGTTGCCTGGACCACCTTCATTCCGTATTTTTCCTCAGTGATTGGTGACAGCGGCTTTGCCTCGGACTTGCACGTCTTGTACATGAACGGGCCGTCCTGCGATTCCTGGCATTCCTGGACTTGAACCACTGCCTGCCCCCTTGGGACGATGAACGTCTTTGCGCCGTATTTTCCAGCGGCGTCAGCCTTTTCTGCCGCTCCACCGATTGGGCCTATTGTTCCGTCCGGCTGGATGGTTCCTGTGAGCAGTATCTTGTCGTTGATTGGCTTGTCCTCAATCTCCATTACCAGTAAAACTGTCATTGCCATCCCCGCACTTGGGCCATCTACTGCCTGCAGTTCGTTTTCGTTCTTTGACGTTATGGAAAATATGACGTCCTTCTTTGATAGGCTGGTATCAGTGTACTCCTGCGCAACCTTTACTGCAGTCTTTGCGGATGTCTGAAAGTCAACGCCTGTCGGGGTTTCCGTGTTTACCAGTACAAGTCCTGTTCCGTCGCGTATGTCGACCTTGATGTTCATCACTGTTCCCTGGTACTGTGTCTCTTGGAAGAATCCGTCGCCAACCAGCACCGGTCGGACTGCTACTGCCGTGATTGACTTTGAGGAGCTTGGAACTATTGCCTGCGTTTTTTCCTCTAGCTGGGATCGTATCTTGTCAAGGTTTTCTTTTTCGGATGTTATTGCGCCAAGTTTTTGCTGTATCTGCTCTGCCTGCCCCTGGAACAGCTTTACCTGCTTGTCCAGCTCCGAAATGTCCTGCTTTAGGGTGTGGGTGTCCTGGTATAGCGTATAGTTCCCATACAATGACACTGCAAGCAATACTCCGAGGATTATCGTAACCTTTGACATCTACTTTACCGTTAGTCTGGATGAAAAAATAACTGTTTTTCTTTTGTGGTAAAAAATAAAGGGTGAGAGAGAGTGCTTATTGTACATCTGCTAGTGGCTCAACAGTGCGGTTCTTTTTGGAAAATGTCGAGATGTAGTGCAGCTCGTATTCAGTGCTGTTTCCGCTGAGCTTTCCGTCCACTCTGTACAGGCTTCCGTTTTTCACGTCGCGGATCTTGGTGCCAGTCAGTGAGACGTCAAACATATTGTTTCCGCCCTTGACCTTTCCTGCTGCGCTAAATGTCGCTTTTCCGTCAGTGATGTCTATCTTCCAAGTCTCTGGGACTATCTTGTAGGTACCCCTTGAGCCCTTTTCAAGTATGAACACCTGGCCCTTTTTGACCTGGTATGTGTCGGTTGTGGAGTTGGTCCCAGTCGAGTTTGTGGATGTGGTCGAGTTTGTGGATGTTGCTGCCAGGTCTAGTCTGTAGTGGGACCTGTGAATGTTTCCGTCATTGTCTATTGCCGCGCCGACTCCTACGCCAATAGCTACCGATGTCTGGCGAATTGGCTTTGGAATCAGTTTTGCGATAGGCCTTGGCTTTTCGTCGTGTTTTTCGTCTTTTGCCTTTTCAGAGTCTCCCTTTTGCCCGCTGTTTCCTTTTTGTTCTGAGTCTCTAGTTTTGTTTGAATTGTCTGCTAGTGCATGGGGGATTGTTACTATCGCTGCTACCAGCATCAGCGCAAACAATCCGGCATACATTTGTTTTTTGAGTTGCATTTTCTTTCTTGTTGGATTGATTGGCCTTGTGGCATTTAACGCTCGAGCAGAAATTATAAGCACAATTTGGTAGCAATCTTAATCTAGCTGGTTTTCACTCCAGCGCAATTTACCGCAACCACTTTGTATGGGGGAATCGCTCCGCAGAATGATGCTTGACACTCTGCTGGAGCAAATCAAAAAGGCAACGCTGGGAACAGTCCTCACACAAAAAATCGGAGTCGCGTTTTCCGGCGGAGTCGACAGCACTCTTGTGGCAAAGGTCTGCTCCGATCTTGGCTATGATGTCACGCTGCTGACAATCGGATTTGCGGAATCGCACGACATCTTGTTTTCAAAGGAGGTAAACGAGTTTCTGAAATTTCCACACCACATACTGGAGATAAATCCGGACGAGTTTGATGGTGTCTCAAAGAAGATCCGCTCTGCCATATCCACCGACAATCTGTCATGGAATGAGAACTGCATTGCGTTTTACCATGTTGCCAAGCTTGCCAACTCGCTTGGGTTGGACACGGTGGTGACTGCAAACGGGATCGACGAGCTGTTCTGCGGGTACAACGGATACCGGGACGCGTTCAAGGAGGGCGAGTCCAAAATAATGGAACTGATGGACTCCAAGCTTGAAAACGAGCTGAAAATGATGAAGGCGGTGAATCTGGTGTCATCCGAGTTCTCAGTTGAGATACTCCAGCCGCTTCTGTCACCTGATTTCATAAATTACGCAAAAACCGTGCCTGTTTCTGAAAAGATATCTAGTCCGGATGACCTGCAGCGAAAGCACATCATTCGAAAGATTGCGTCAAAAATCGGAGTTCCCGAAGTTTCCGCAAGCAAGAGGAAAAAGGCGCTCCAGTACGGCTCTCTGATTCACAAGACGCTGATAAAGTCTAGATGAATCTCTTGCAGGCTTTCTGCACCATGCTGTTTACGTTTGCAATTATCTCCGGCGATGCGCCAAGGTGGCTCTCTGGAGAAAATATTTTTTCGATTTCCTTTTCTGTCAGCTTTGACGATATTGCGGAATCGCTTTTCACGGCGTCGATGTAATCAATTTTGTTGTCGTGTGCAGAGAACGCCACCCTCTGGACGTCCCTGTATGCTACAAATCGCGGGACTCCTTTTTTTATCAACGCCTCCAGAACAAACTCTGCGAATATCTGCCCGTTTGTCACCTGCAGGTTGCTTGTGATTTTTTCCACGTTGATCTTCAGATTGTCAATTATCCTAATCATGGTCTCCAGCATCTCGTCAAGCAGAATGGAGCACATCGGGATGGTGAACCTCTCGTTTGCGGAATTGGACAAATCCCGCTCGTGCCACAGCGGGATGTTCTCAAATGCTGTGCTCATCTGGCTGCGCAATAACTTTGACAATGATGATATGCGCTCGCTCTTGATTGGATTTCTCTTTACCGGAACGGCGCTGCTTCCCATCTGTCCTGCCTTGAAGTGCTCTGCCACCTCGCCAATTTCAGTTCTCTGCAGGTTTCTAATCTCGATTGCAATCTTCTCAAGCGTGCTTCCCAAAAGCGCAAGCTGGAAGATGTACTCTGCATATCGCTCGCGTGGTATGACCTGAGTGGCAACCTCTGCCGGGTACAGCCCTAGCCTTTTTGCGACTCTTTTCTGAATCTCTATTGCCTTTGCGCCCATGAGTGAGCCCGTGCCCACAACTCCGAGCGTCTTGCAGATTAGGATTCTTTTTTTGACCTCCTCGAATCTTTCAATGTGCACCGCCATCTCCGCTGCCCAGTTTGCAAACTTTAGACCAAACGAGATGATGCTTGCGTGCTGCCCGTGGGTCCTGCCGACTGCCGGAACGTCGCCGTACTGCGTGGCTTTTTTTGCGAGAATCATTCCAAGGCGCGCAACCTTTGGCTCTATTATTGATAAAACGTCTTTAATCTGAAGTGAGTTGCTCGTGTCCACCAGGTCGTTGCTGGTAAGCCCATAGTGCACCCACGGCCTTGCGGATACCTGGCACCTTTCGCTTAGCGCCTCGACCAGCGCCGCGGTGTCGTGGTCCGACTTTGCCTCCAATTGTTTGATTCTCTTTGCAGTTATTTTTCCGGAATTTGCAGTCTTGAAAATGTTTGCTCCTGCGGACTTTGGGATCATGGATATTTCGCTTTGCGCAATTGCGGTAGCGCCCTCTATCTGTAGCTGGTAGTCGATCTTTTTCTGGTCGTCAAATACTGCCAACATTTCCTTTGTCCCGTACCTGCCGCTGTCTATTGGTAGTATTGGCACAATTTTATCCAAAACCACATTCAAAATAAAGGTACTGAGATCCCAATAAACACTAAATTTGGCTTGATTCTA
>SCVO01000051.1 GCA_004322465.1 Candidatus Nitrosotenuis sp. | reverse complement strand
CTACTAATCTCAAACTAGATGTCATTTGGCTCTAAACCTTAAATGCTTTTAACTTTCAACTCGCGGTGCTAGGTAAAAATGGATTCGTCCCATGTTTGCCACCTTGAATTCTATACGTAACGGCTTGGCAGATGAATACTCGCACACAATCGAGCCTGAGGCTGTGCCAACTGCCTTTACTATTGGGTTTAGGTATTCGAGGCTGTATGTTCCGATGCTTTCCTCCTTTACTGAAATTTCGGACAACTCATCCTGTTGTTTTTGGAGTGATATCAGCACCTCTCCAGAATCACCCTTGCCTGAAAATTCTGATTTTGTGGCATTTGTCTTTACTGTCAGATAATCGGAAACAACTTGGACATCTCCAAGAATTTTATCAAACAAGCCGGTAGCCAAACTAATCCTTGTATCATATGGGATCTTTGGCAGCGGAGTATCTGTAGCAGAGCTCTCGATCAGCCTCATTTTGTACTGTTTATTTTTTCCAATTGATATCAATAGCATACTGTCCGAAAGGCTAATCTCAATTGCTTCCGACTTGTCCGATCTTTTGATTAATTTTGAAAACTCGTCAATTCTTACGCCAAATTTTATGTCGCCATCGCACTCGTATTTTTCAAAAGCAGAGTTTGGCCAAGAAATATCGATTAATGCAACATGTGATGGATCCATCCCCCTAAATGAAATTCCTTCTGCAGTAGCTTCAAAGGTTGCTTCTTCTACAAGTGTGGAAATAGCTGAAAGTATTGCTTTCCATTCATCTGATCCGCTTGTTTTAGCTGAAAATACCAAAGCTAAATGAAGTGTCTCAAAGCTTCCAGTTAAACGTTATGCGTAATTACGCCATGTGTGATTGCATTTAGTACAACGGAAAAACTGCGTCGTCGGTTCGTCCGCACTTCTTGTCTGTAACATCCACCAAACAGCTTCTCTGTTATCGCATTTTTCACAGTCTATAGTTATTGTTGGCAGGGTCTCCGTAATTTCATTTTCATCTAAAACTGTCAGCTCTGATTTTTGTTCTTGTGATTTCTTTTTTGTATCCTGTTTTGCTTCGCTTTCAGTATAGCCACATTTTTGACAAATTCCTTTCTTTAGTCGTATGCCACACTTGGGGCAAAATTGCATCTAAACACCCTTGAATTTTGAATGAATAAGCTGTTTCATTTGACCTGCAAATTCGATTGCAGAATCTGTGGCCTTGATTATTTCTTTCATCGGGCTACCCTTTGCATTTACACGCATCCAATACTCATTTGTAAGTGGATGTCTTAGAATTACCCCGGCAAAGTCAACTTGTTGGTCCTTTAGCAGTTCGTGTTGTACTATGTACAAAGTGCCGATGTCAGACCCCTTGAGCGAGATACTGGTCTCCTTTGTGGACGACTTTATTATTTGGGCATTCATTCTATCGGAAAACCACTTATTGCGGATATAAATCATCGTGCATTATGGGAAGCGAAAACACACTTTCAGACATAAACCTGACTCCGGACAAGGAGGAATACTCACAAGGTGACGAAATTACAGTTGGAGTAAAGTTTTCAATTCAGGGTGGACTCAGAGACGCATTTAATGAAAAAAACTGGACCGAATCTTACAACAAATACGATAATGTGTTCAAGCTAAAATATGGAATAAAGCTGGCTTCGGGAGGATTTAGAAAGCATGAACTAAAAACTGTAGACACTTACAGAAAGGCCTCGCTTTTTTGGACGCGTAATCCTAAACTTGTAAATCCAATGAAAGAAAAAAGGGTCTGGGTTCAAGTAGCAAAAAACTTTGAGCCAATCATTAGACTAACAGAGGACGAAGTGCGACAAGAGCTCTTCGATTTTGAAGAAAAACTGACCTTTAAGGCATCCGAGCTGGGTGCAGGAAAACACAAGATTGGTGCAGAAGTATTTGCTTCCTGGCAAAAGCATCACTATACTGAACCTGACAGCGTCAAGTCAAGCTCAAATGAAATTGAAATAAAAATCAATTAGGATATAAAACAGGAAAAATCCACAAAACCCATGGCAAAATATGATGGACTTTTGGGTCAGCCTGTACTTGAAGTAGAAGAGCCGGACACGGAAGGCGGCGTCACCTTGATTTTCAAGGACAACCGATTCTTGTTTATCAAATTAGTGGATGGAAAGATAGAAACCACTTCAATTCCTGAATAAATACAATTTTTTATTTAATCACTTGTGCTTTAGGTATTTCTCGTACATGGATACTGCCATCTCCTGCATATCTGACTGAACGGAGCCAGGTCTTTCGTTTCTTACCTTTTCAATTGCTTCTTTTGCAGTCATCTTCTGGTATTTGATCAAATAGCTTGCCAGAATGGTTCCAGTCCTTCCGATTCCGGCAGCACAATGTACCATTACTGGCTCTCTGTTCCTGATTCGTTCATCTATGTAGTCGACCGCACTGTCGATTTTTTCAAGGTCCGGCGCCGTTAGGTCTTCTGTTGGAACGTGTAGGTATTCCATTCCATCAAGCCATGAATTAGGAAGACTGTCTTCTGTCATTGTTATGATTGACCTGACACCCTGATTTCGAATCCAGCTTATCTCCTCAAGGCTTGTAGGCATTCCGCAGCCAGCAAGTTTGTTTTCAATCAACCATGAAAAGTTTGTAGGCCTCTTTGTTATCTTGCCGTGGATTTTACGCCAGAGATTTCCGGGTTTGCTCATTTAATCTGTGTGATGTTTTTCACATATTTAGACAATGAGCTCTGTTTATATTACAAATTACCGTAATAGTGTGGTTTTGGGCAAAGAAGCAATTCTCTATGAAAAGCTACCTGATAATAGGGTAAAGTGTACTGCATGTGCTAGATACTGTGAGATCAAAGATTCTCAGATAGGCCTTTGCGGAGTAAGGGGAAATGTTGGCGGCAAACTGGAACTCTTTGTTTATGGCAAAGTAATTGTGGGAAACGTTGACCCAATAGAAAAAAAGCCTATAATTCACTATCGACCAGGAACCAAGATCTTTTCAATAGCAACAACTGGCTGTAACTGGCTTTGCAAATATTGCCAGAACTACGACATCTCCCAGCGAAAAAAAATAGAGGGGACCGATATGACGCCAGAACAGGTAGCCGAGTCCGCCGTGTCTTGTGGTGCAGACGGAATTGCATATACCTACAACGAGCCGTCAATTTTCATCGAATTTGCGCGTGATTGTGGCATTGCCG
Source organism: Candidatus Nitrosotenuis sp. (assembly GCA_004322465.1). Classification (GTDB taxonomy): domain Archaea; phylum Thermoproteota; class Nitrososphaeria; order Nitrososphaerales; family Nitrosopumilaceae; genus Nitrosotenuis. The sequence continues at coordinate 1,379 of SCVO01000051.1, read as the reverse complement.
CAAGAAAGAGAGGACTCTTCAACGTCTTTGTTTCAAATGGCTATGACACTCCGCAAACTGTAAAAATGATGGGGGAATTTTTGGACTGCATCACAGTTGACTTTAAGGGAAACGCTGAACCAGAATTTACAAGAAAATACATTGGAATCCCGGATCCAAAACCAATCTTTGACTCGCTCATAGAGATAAGAGACAAGACCAAAGTTCATGTTGAGATAACAGATCTGATTGTACCACAAGTTGGCGACAGTTTGGAACACGCGAAAAAATTATCTAAATTTGTGTATGATGAATTTGGACCAGAAATGCCAATTCATTTTTTGAGATTTCATCCAGATTATAAAATGATGGAGTTTCCGTCAACTCCAATCGAAACTCTGGAAAAACATTATGAAATTGCAAAAAAAGAAGGACTAGAGTATGTATACCTGGGAAATGTTCCAGGACACAAGTACGAGCACACGTACTGTCCGGGATGCAAAAACATTGCGGTTGGAAGATATGGATTTGACATCACTCAATGGAACCTAGACGATCACAACAAGTGCAAGTTTTGCTCAAAACAAATTCCAATTGTTGGGTCGCTTGACAAAAAATACAAAAGAAACAGATTTCAGTTTGTAGTCTAAAATGCGATTGCGCGCACTGGAGAGCCAGTTGCACCATGAATCTTTAACGGCAATGCGATAAGACCAAAGCATGTTTTTTTGATTTTATCAAGGTTGCATAGATTTTCTAAAATCAAGACATTTGATTTTAATAGTATTTTATGAGCTGAAAAAGAACCGTCCGCACCAATGTCTATGCTTGGAGAATCGATTCCAACAAGGTTGATTTTCTTTGAAGACAGATATTTTGCAGCGGATGCTGACAGTCCTGGGTTTTTCTCAAAAAAACCCCTCTTTGACAAATTTTCATTCCATCCAGTATGGAGAATGACTGCAGACTTTGCAGGGATTGCACCATTTTTACTTTCAAATTGTATAATGTCGTTTTTTGTGATTCTATAGTTCGGCATTCCTTTAACTCTAATCAAAATAGCGTCACACAGAAACCTTTCTGGCTCAATTTGGTGAATCTTTTTGCCATTTTTTATAAAATGATGCGGCGCATCAACGTGGGTTCCAGTATGAGTGCTCAAAAAAAGCATCTCTAGATTGTATTTTTCCTTTTTGATTTCAGCCCAGGGGATAAAGTGTGGTTTGGGTGATCCTGGAAAACTAGGAATGTCTTGTGAAATGGTTAATGTAAGGTCTACTGGTTTCACAAAAATTCTAGAAGCCAAGTTCTATTTGACAATGATCAAAGATATTAAATAACACCCATCCAAAATACTTCTACATTGCCAACAGCATTCATTCTTCTGAACTCTGATCTGG
>SCVO01000050.1 GCA_004322465.1 Candidatus Nitrosotenuis sp. | reverse complement strand
ACCAATGAACTACACAGCTGGTCAACCAGTACCTCTTCACAAGAACGGAGTATTCGTAAAAGGCTGGGCAGAAGACGCAGGCCTATAAAACCTGTAGCTCTTTAGTCTTTTTTTCTTTTTATTTTTTGAGAAACTTTGTTTTGCACTTTTTCGGTATTGACTTGGAGTAGTGCTTTAGGAACTCGTCATTCTCAAGATACGCTGTCTTGAACTTGTTCTTTGCAAAAAATATTTTCCACGTCTTTTCAAATTCTGTATAGTCAGTCGGTGTGAACCTTTGCCTTGACATGACGTACTGAGCTGCCGGATACAAGTCGGAAATCTCAAGCGGAATCAGTCCCAAAAACGGGTTGTACTGGCAGTACTGGATGTCGTCGTTTTTTAATTTTCTTCTGATTTTGGTGTAGTCCTTGGAGAGGTAGAACGGCCTTGTCTGAGAGTCCCTGATTATGACGATCTTGTCCTTGTCTGTCCTGAAATTTCTGACAGTATTGTGGTATGACGCTATTTCCGGCCTGAACTGGTCTTCCTGAGAATACAAAAAGACTGCCTTTTCCTTGAACTTGGGCGTTCCGCGCATCAAAAAGTCGGTGTTGTCCGTGAAGACATCTAGCGCCTCAAACAGTTTGGGGTGGGCCCTGATCTTCTTTACGATATACTCCCATAGCCTGCCTTCGTGGATTGCCTCCTTTGAGCGGTCCACTTCGGCCTTTATGGAATACAGGTTGTGCAGCGCTATCTGTGTGGTTCTCTCCTCATGCGGTAGTGCCAGCATTTCCTTTGGGGTGTACTTTGTGCAGACCTCGCAGTTGCACGAAAAGTACTGGATTTCGGAGAGGTGGCCAGTCCTGTCTTCTGAAATGTACCTGTCGTGCTTTGCGTATAGCATGTATGATGCTGAGTCAAACGTATCGCATCCGAGAGCTATTGCGATTGGTATGGTCAGCGGATGGCCCGCGCCAAAGAGGTGAAGCGGAATGGAATCCGGGACCAGTCTTTTTGCTGACACGATCATTTTTGCAAGTATCTTGTATTCGTACGACTCCATGACCTCGACTGGGCTGCCAAGTGCAAGCATCGGGTACCCGTAATCCACCAGCGCCTTGGTTGACTTTTTTACCAAGTCATAGTGCTCCGCTCCCTGGATTGGCCCGACCCAGATCTGCCCGTTGTCTGATTTTCCGTCTATGGTTTCTTTGGAGATTCTCAAAGTATAGTCGACGTATTCCTTTGCCTTTTTCTTTGGGAGGCCGTACCCTGTCGGCTTGTCAAGGGGGATGGCAATGTCAGTCATTATCCTTTGCTCAAATGACGCCATGTCTGCAGAGGAGACGTTTACCTCTCCGTACTCCAGTACCTGGTATCCTCCCGAGTCTGTCATAATTGCGCCGTCATAGTTTATGATGTCGTGGATCCCGCGCCTTGCAGCCTCCTCACCATACCTGTTCATGGTGATGTACGCGTTTGTTATGACAAGGCCAAAGCCCATCTGTTTTAGTTTTTGAGCGGGGATTTTTTGCGTGACTGGGTGAATCACCGGAACAAACGCGGGGGTCTCTACTTTTCCGTGGTTCGTGTGAATGATCCCAATTCTTGCGGCAAGGTCAGTCTTTAGTATTTCAAACATGGGATCACCGATTTGGGAAAAACTTGGCAAAGTCGTTTTTCTTTGCGACCATTCCGAGCCAATCCACGTTATTCCCCCTGAATTTCTTTTTTAGAATTAATTTTACCTTGTTTACCGTCTGCTTTATGGTGATGTCACTAGTGTCAACCTGGTATGATTTTTTCAATCCGAACTTCTTGATGGAGTCGTACGCTGTCACTCCAAGTATCTCGCTTGCAGCGTTCTCCGTCTGCTTTGCCTTGGGATAACCTCGCCTTTTGTATATTGAAATCAATTTGTAGGGATTTTTCCGTAGAATTACTGCCAATTTAATTTGTGACCTGTCCACGACATATGGCGCCAGATGGCCGACTATTATGGTGTCTTTTGCGATCATTCCCTTGATTATTTTTGCGAGCTTTTTTGTATCGATGTCTCTAGTGGAATCTTTTTTTTCAAATATGCCATGCCTTATCGCTATTTGATTCAGGTCCAGAATCGTGTATCCTAGATCCTTTGCCAGTATTGACGATATGGTGTGTTTTCCGGTTCCAGGATTTCCTGTTATGACTATTGACATCAAGTTCTGCTCAAATCGTGCCCTTATAATTTCTGCAATGCTAATATGTTGTGGAAATTTCCTAAACCATGTAATGCTAATCGGGCTTTTGGGAAAGGCAAACGTCGGAAAATCAACCTTCTTTTCTGCTGCGACCGAGACGGCAGTACCAATTGGGAACTATCCGTTTACGACAATTGAGCCAAACATGGGGGTGACATATGTTAGGACAAAATGCGCGTGCAAGCACTTTTCAATTATTCACCAAAACGAGTTATGCATAGACGGAATCAGGTTGGTTCCAGTCAAGCTGATTGATGTTGCTGGATTAGTCCCGGGCGCGCACGAGGGAAAGGGCCTTGGCAACAAGTTTCTGGACGATGCAAGGCAGGCCGAAGTTCTAATCCATGTCGTGGATGTCGCAGGTACGACTGACATCCAGGGACAGCCGGTCCCCGTCGGGACGCACAACCCTCTGGAGGACATTGCGTTTGTTGAAAACGAGTTTGACCAGTGGTTCAAGCAGATTCTGGATCGAGAATGGCAAAAGCTGCTGCGAGAGATAACACAAAAGACCACAAATCTGGTAGACGGGATAACAAAGAGGTTCAGCGGACTTGGAGTAAAAGAGTTTCAGGTCTCTGACATTTTAAAGGAATTGAACCTGAGTACGAAAAAGCCATCGGAATGGACCGACTCTGATATTCTTGATTTTGTAAAAAAACTAAGAAAGAAGACAAAGCCGGTGCTGGTTGCCGCAAACAAGGCAGACCTGTGCAAGGACCTGTCCATAGTCGACAAAATAAAACAAAACAACCATGTTGTAATCTGCAGCGCGGAATCCGAACTGTTATTGCGCAAGGCGTCAAAGGCCGGGCTCATCAAGTATGTTCCAGGTGACACTGCATTTGAGATACAAAGCCAGTCGCTAAACCCGCAACAACAGCAGGCACTGGACCTGGTAAAGACGGTGCTTGCAAAAACACACACCACCGGAATCCAGGAGGCAATCAACTATGCGGTATTTGATTTGCTAAAGTTCATCACGGTGTATCCCGTGGAGGATGAGACCAAGCTTTCAAACAAGGACGGCGTGATCCTGCCTGATGCGCGGCTCTTGCTTGTTGGCTCGACCGCAAGGGACCTTGCCGCAACGATTCACGCTGATCTGGCAAAGGGGTTTCTCTTTGCGGTGGATGTCAAGAAAAAGCTTCGAATAAGCGCAGATCACGTGTTGCAGGACGGCGACGTGGTAAAAATTGTCTCTAGCATGAGCCGTGGATAAAATGATCTGTCTTGGAATTGAAAGCACCGCACACACGTTTTCCTGCGCAGTAGTGCAGAAAAACAAAAGGGGCGGCAAAATTTTATCCGATGTTAGAAAAATATACCGACCTCCGGAGGGCCAGGGGATTCATCCAAGGGAGGCATCGCGCCATCACATAGAGTGCAGCTCCGAAGTTTTGCTCGAGTGCCTACAAAAAGCAAATCTGAAAATCAGCGACATTGACATAATATCGTATGCGGCAGGACCAGGACTTGGGCCGTGCCTTAGAGTGGCGGGGGTAATAGCTAGGACCGTCTCGTCGTACTACAAGATTCCAATCTATCCTGTGAACCATGCGATAGGGCACATTGAGCTTGGGAAACTGCTGACTGGCGCAAAGGATCCTCTGGTGTTGCTAGTGTCCGGCGGGCACACGATGCTTGCAGCGCTAAAGCAAAAAAAATGGAGAATATTTGGCGAAACGCTTGATACCACCCTGGGCCAGCTTCTTGATCAGTTTGGCCGCTCCCTTGGATTTGCGTCCCCCTGCGGGAAAAAAATCGAGGAGCTTGCACTGGAGTCGCACAATTATGTATCTCTCCCGTATGTGGTAAAGGGAAACGACGTGTCGTTTTCAGGACTGCTTTCTGCAGCAAAAAGAATCTCCAATAACCAAGAGGACGCGTGCTACTCCCTGCAGGAAACGGCATTTGCGATGATTGGCGAGGCAACAGAGAGGGCGCTGTCGTTTACCGAAAAAAAGGAACTGCTGATTGTCGGCGGGGTTTCAGCAAACAAAAGGCTGTCGGAAATCCTGACAAAAATATGCCAGAGGCAAAAATGCAAGTTCTTTGTATCCCCAATAGAATATGCGGGCGACTGCGGCTCGCAAATTGCCTGGACCGGACTGCTTGAGGCTACTGCAAAGAAGGGCACCAGTCTAAAAGAAACGTTTGTGCGACAGTCCTGGAGGCTGGATACCGTAAAAATTGATTACTGATTGCCTAGTGCCTTTTGTATGTCCTTTAGCCAGCCGCCGTTGCTAAAGACGCCGAACTTGTAGTCCTTTTCGCCCTGCTCTGTCTTTACTCTGATGCAGACCTTTTTTATGAACAGCCCCTCCTTCCATGCCTTTACTATGTTTTCATGCGGCGCATCCAAAATGGTCTCGTCAATTCTTTTTGTAAAGTCGGCAATCCTTCCGCGGGTCTTGTCAAATGCGATTCTCTTTGTGGTAAGCGTGAGTATTCCCGCACCTAGCGAGTCCTCGTTGCAGTCTTCCTGTTTTAGTTTTTTCTCTGATTCGTCCACGACTAGCTTAGTCCGATGGGTCTGGTTATAATTTTACCTAGCTATCTGTTAACCTAATATTTTGCCAATAAATCATAATTGCATTGAAACTGCTCAAAAAAGGCGCAGAAGGCGATATCTTTCTCACAAAACATGAAAACGTTCTGGCAATTCTAAAGACAAGGAAAAAAAAGCAGTACCGAAACCAAATCCTGGATGACAAGATACGGACCGGCCGCACAATTAGGGAGTCAACCGTCATGTCGGAGGTAAAGGAGTTTGGCGTCAGGACCCCGCTGATATACCAAGTCGATCCCACTGACTGTGCTATTCTGATGCAGCGAATCAAGGGAAGCGTGGTGCGCGACCTTTCAGGAAAGAAGCTCGTTTCGGCATGCAGGGAAATTGGAAAAATTACCGGAACACTGCACAAGAACGGAATAATGCACGGGGATCTCACTACATCAAATTTCATTTTGAGTGGTGGAAAAATCTACACGATCGACTTTGGGCTGTCCCAGAGAACCACACGAATCGAGGATCATGCAGTAGACCTGAGGCTCTTCAAGGAAATACTAAACAGCGCACATGTGGGTATGATGAAAACTCTCTGGTCAAGCTTTTTGAGCGGATACAGATCTGCGGTCGGGCCTGTTAGGTATGGCCAGATATTGAATCATGTTTCAGTAATTGAGGGACGTGGAAGATATGCGCAAGTCGTTTGATCTGTACTTTGCATCATCGAACAAGCACAAGTATTCTGAGGCCAAGGAAATCCTGTCAAAATTCCGTCTGGACTTGGGGTTTTTTGAATTTGCCCCAGTTGAGATCCAGTCCGATTCCATTTTGGAAATTGCCACAAAAAAATCACTTGACGCGTACCTGTCATGCAAAAAGCCAGTCATAGTGGAAGACGACGGACTGTTCATACCAGCACTTGGCGGCTTTCCTGGCCCATATTCGTCGTATGTCTTTAAGACGATTGGAAACGCGGGAATTCTGAATCTGGTAGAGTCAAAAAGAAATGCCGAGTTTCATTCCGTAATAGCATACTGTGATGGAAAAAAGCCAGTCCTGTTCCGTGGTATAATCAGGGGTATGATATCAAAAAAGCAAAAAGGGAAAGGCTGGGGGTACGACCCGATTTTCATTCCAAAGGGGAGGACGAAAACATATGCTGAACTGGACGACAAAAACACCATCTCCCACAGGTATGTGGCGCTTGGAAAGTTTGCTAGATGGTTTGATAAGCAGGAATCCAGCGGTCGATGAACCTCTGATTGTTCTGCAGAACCACAATCCTTGACACCTGGCTGTCGTCCATTATGGAATAGATTTTGCTCTGCTTTGCCAGCTCTGATGAAAAATGCATTACCTCCTCATATTCCAGCATGTCCGATCTGTCCAGTCGGTTAGTCGAGCGGCCGATATGCATGTATGACTTTATCTCAATGAAATGCGCGTCTGATCTTTTTACCATCTCGGAAAACGCAGGAATCATCTGGTCCGAGTTGTTGTAGTTTCTAATCAGAGTGACCCGAAGGACTGTCCGCGTGTCAAGTTTTGCCAGCATTTCCAGCGAGCGGTTCCATCTTTCCCAGGAGTCCTTGTATCTCGGCTTGTTTATTTCGATAAATGAATTATAGTCTGCTGCGTTTGTTGAGAGGTACAGCTGGGTTGGGAGAGCGTCCTCATCCGACAGTCTCTGCAGCATGTCCGGCTCCTGCCCGTTTGTTACCAGAAATATTGATTTTGTCGCCTTGAGGCTTTTAAGATATTTTATCAGGTCAGGTAATTTGGGATACATTGTCGGCTCGCCAGATAATGATATTGCGTAATGGCTTGGGAGCAGTGACTCGTCAAGCTTTTTTGTATCCGACTTTGGGTCCCCATAGTGGCCCATGATCAGTTTTTCTCGCTCCTTCATCAGCTTTGTCAGTATCTCCTCCGGCTCTGCAACCTTGGACGAGTCCATTTCTAGCGAATCGTAAAACTCCATCGGCCTCCAGCAGTAAACGCATCTGTTCTCGCAGTGCATTCCGGCAGGCGAAAATTCCATGCACTGGTGAGTTGATATCCCATAGAACTTGTGCTTGTAGCAGCTGCCCTCGTTTTTGAACGACTTTTTTGTCCAGTGGCACAATTCAACTGTGGAGTGGTCTGACACTCCGTACTTGGCTTTTTTTAGCTGCTCCTGAATCGATGATTTTATTTGTATGATGTCATTTTCCGGTTCCACAATTTCGCCTGAGCAGCTCATCGATGAGTCATGATTCTCATGGAATATGAAATGTTTGTTGGAAACATGCCTATGTAAAAATTTTCTATATTAGTGTGTGATCCATCAAAAAATTTGAATTAAATTTTAAATATGATGATTTCCTATACGGTTTGATGCGTAAGGATGCAAATCCTAACAAATAAGACGCGCGTGACCCAGTAGAACGAATTTGTGACCATGAACGCATTCTGCGTTATGGACGTGAGAGGGAATCTCTCGAGTTCTGCGCTTGGGGTCACGCCATTTTCAATTGCTTTGGTTCTGAATCATACCATCCGTCCAAGCTTGTCTGGAATCGTATAATGAAAATTTAAATTCACATTGTAAGGCTAGTAGCTGATTTGAGAAAAGAGATAATCACAAGCAAGCTGCCGCACCTTAGACGACAGCAACAGCCGGATGCCGTAGTCCAGAGCCACGTTGAGACAATTCAGGGAAATGGGTTCTCTTGGATTGACATTCAAAATCCGGACAGGACGGAAATTGAGAAGCTTGGCCAAACATACAACTTTAACACGCTAAACTTGGACGACTCTATTTCAAAAATCCAGCTTGCAAAAATAGACAACTATGACGATCACTCGTTTATCATTCTGCACTTTCCTCCGATGGTTCTAAAAAGAGGGCTGCCGCGATTCAACCAGCTTGCATTATTTATCGGAAAGGATTTTCTGGTCACCATCCACTATGGCGAGCTCAAACCGCTAGTTGAGATGTTTACCCAGTGCAAGGAAAACGTGCAGCACAGAAACGACCTGCTTGGAAAATCGCCCGGGTTTCTTTTGTACAAAATTGTGGACGTACTGGTCGATGATCTCCTGCATACGCTTCGAAGAATTGTAGCCAATCTGGACGAGATAGAAGACGACGTGTTTGACGAAAACAAATCCACCCCTAAAAAAATCTCAATGCTGAGGCGTGAAATCACCATACTAAGACGAGTGGTTCATCCTTTGAGAAAAATCGTGCTGGAGACATCAAAGAACACACAGAGATTTTCAAATCCTGAGGATGATCTGGTAATTCACTTTGACGATGTGATTGACCACATAGACAAGGTGGTGGAAACATTGGACGAGGCAAAGGAAACAATGGAAATCTACAAGGACACCGACTTTATGCTCAGTACTGAAAAGTCAAACAAAATCCTCGGTGTTCTTACTATCATATTTACGCTGACGATTCCGCCGTCTGTAATTGCCGCC
>SCVO01000049.1 GCA_004322465.1 Candidatus Nitrosotenuis sp. | reverse complement strand
AACCAGCCAATCCCCAAAATAAAACGAGTTAGTTTCGATATCGAAGTCGAATCAGAAATAGGAAGAATACCAGACCCAAAGATTGCAGAAAAAAGAGTGACCGCGGTTGGGTTTGAGGATTCTGATGGGCTAAAGCAAGTATTTGTGTTGAGGAAAAACGGTTCGGTTGACGGACAGAGCCAGATTCCAAGCGACGTAAAGGTCGTCTTTTACGCAGAAAACGAGGAAAAAAAGATGATAGAGGACTCGTTTAGGTTCATCGAGAGTTATCCGTTTGTCATAACATACAACGGCGATGATTTTGACATGCCATACCTGTACAACCGTGCAGAAAGGCTTGGAATAAAAAATTCTGAAAACCCGTTCTACATGATGCGCGATTCTGCCACGCTAAAGCAGGGCGTGCACATTGACCTGTATCGTACCATGTCAAACAGATCATTTCAGATTTACGCATTCAGCCACAAGTACACTGACTTTTCGTTGAATAGTGTCTCGCTTGCGTTGCTTGGCGAATCAAAAATTGACTACGGTGTTGAGCTGGACAGACTGGAAAATTATCAGCTTGCGCACTATTGTTACAATGATGCAAGGCTCACGTACAAGCTTACAAGCTTCAACAACGACTTGCTGATGAACCTTCTGGTAGTAATATCCAGAATCGGAAGAATGCCGATTGACGACATTGCACGAATGGGGGTATCCCAGTGGATAAGGAGCCTCCTGTATTACGAGCACAGACACAGAAATGTTCTCATCCCAAGAAGAGATGAAATCGATGCAAAGTCACAGGGTGTGACAAATGACGCAGTGATCAAGGACAAAAAGTACAGGGGCGGACTTGTAGTTGACCCAACGGAGGGAATCCACTTTAATGTGACGGTGATGGACTTTGCAAGCCTGTATCCGAGTATAATTAAGGTGAGAAACCTCTCTTACGAGACGGTGCGATGCCCACATGAGGAGTGCAAAAAGAACACCATTCCAGACACGAACCACTGGGTCTGCACAAAGCACAACGGCATCACATCATTGTTGATCGGATCATTACGCGACTTGCGTGTAAACTATTACAAGAGCCTGGCAAAAACGGCAAAGACCGAAGAACAAAGGCAGATGTACACGGTGGTCAGCCAAGCGCTCAAGGTCATTCTCAATGCAAGCTATGGGGTAATGGGCGCAGAGATTTTTCCGCTTTACTTTCTTCCCGCAGCAGAGGCAACAACTGCGATTGGAAGATACATCATTATGGAGACAATCAAAAAATGCCAGGCAAACGGAATCGAGGTGCTATACGGAGACAGCGTGCTTCCAGACACGCCGATTACAGTTCGCAGAAAGGATGGAAGCGTTGACATCGTGCCAATAGAATCACTCATGCCAAAAACTGCCAGAGGTACAAGATATGACAAATTTGGAGATATTGATGTTCTAACAGAAAAAGGATTTACCAGAATAAAACACATCTACAGACACAAGGTAAAGAAAAACGGCTACAGAATTCTAACAAGAAAAGGTTTTGTTGAATGTACAGAGGATCACAGTTTAGTAGTGAATGGAAAGGAAGTCAGACCGTCTGACCTAAAAACAGGCGATGAAATCAATCTGGTTCCATTCAAGGCAGAGTCCAAAGTTGTCGTGAGTCCAGATTTGGGATGGCTGTTTGGAATTTTTATCGCAGAAGGCACTTGCGGAGTGTACAATTATGAAAAAGGCGCAAAATATTCATGGAGATTAGTAAATCAGGACAAAAAAATTCTGCAAAAGGCGCAAAAAATAATTCAGAATCATTTGGGACTGGAGACGACGATTATTGACATACGCAAAAGCTCAGCCACATATGGACTGGTACCAAAGGGGAATAACAAACTACTAGTTGATTATTTCAGGTTTCTCTGCTATCGTGGCGATGAAAAATCAGTTCCAATGACAATATTGAATGCAGATATTGTGGCAAAAAAGGCATTCATTAATGGAATGCTAGATGGAGACGGCAACACGGACAAAAACGGACTAACAACGCTTGATCAAATCCATAAATCAGTCTTGGCGGGAATAATATCCATTCTAGAACAGTTTGGGATTGAATACTCGCTCCAAATTAGAAACGACAAGCGAAATGTTTGCAGAATCAGAATAATCAGAGACAGAAAAGATTCCCGCATAAAGCAATCGAATATGATAAAAAAAATCGAGGTTTTTGCCATAAACGGATACGTGTATGACTTGGAAACAAAGAATCACCACTTTTGTGGAGGTCTGGGAAACATTCTGCTGCACAATACAGACTCGTTGTTTATCAAAAACACCACACGGGAGCAGATCCACAAGGTAATCGACGATACCAAACTAGAGCAGGGAGTAGACTTGGAGGTGGACAAGGACTATCGGTATGTGGTGCTGAGCAACAGAAAAAAGAATTACCTCGGGGTGACAAAAGAAGGCAAAGTCGATGTCAAGGGTTTAACTGGGAAAAAATCACACACGCCTCCATTTATCCGAAATCTGTTCTACGAATTGCTGGACGTGTTATCCAAGGTTCAGACTGCAGGTGATTTCGAGAACGCAAAAAAGCAAATCAGCGAAAAGATCACAGCATGTGCCACAAAGGTAAAGGAAAAGAAAATTCCAATATCAGAGCTTGCATTCAACGTAATGATAAGCAAGTCCATATCAGAGTATGACAAGACCATTCCGCAGCACATCCGTGCGGCAAAACTGCTTGAGCAAACAAGGGAGATAAAGCGCGGCGACATCATATCATACGTGAAAACCATCAACAAACCTGGGGTAAAGCCAGTAGAGATGGCGCGTCCGGACGAGATCGACTCTGCAAAATACATGGAATTTATGGAAAGTACACTTGACCAGATAACGTCATCGATGGATCTTGATTTTGACACGATGGTCGGCAAGCCAAAGCAAACCGGCCTTGATCAGTTCTTTTGGAGCTAAGCAGGGATTATTTTTATAAGAAAATGTTGTGTTAATTGCACAGCATTCGGCTTA
>SCVO01000048.1 GCA_004322465.1 Candidatus Nitrosotenuis sp. | reverse complement strand
TCTGCAGTTTCTGGCTGGGCTTGTAGCGCAGAGTCAATTGTGACGCGAAACTTGGATAGCGCGGCAGCCTCCTAAGTTGCAGGTCGAGGGATCGAAGCCCTCCAAGCCCGTCTATTTTTTCCAAAACGCTATTCTGATTTAAATACAGAATAGTCATCAAAAAAACATGAAGATTGTAGTGATATCTGGAAGCCCAAGAAAAACTGCAAACACACAAGTCATGATGAAATATGTTTATGATTATGCCAAATCAAAGAATCAAGACGTAAAATTCATCAATTTATCGGAAGGGGGGATTGATTATTTTCGTGGATCAACTGAAAATTACAGTCAAACAACGCTACAAGCTGCCAAGGATATCACTGATGCAGACGTGTGGCTTGTTGGCACACCGATTTATAATTCGTTTTTTAGCGCTGCGCTGAAAAACCTCTTTGAATTCATCAATTATAAAAATACGGCAGGAAAAACTGCAGGTCTGGCAATACTTGCATCAGGAAGCATTGGGTTTACCGATGTCCAAACACTGCTGACACAGCTAATGAGTTACTTTAGAATAGTCACAAACCCAAAAGCCGTCTTTATGACTGTTGATGTGATAAAGGATGGCGAAATTAGCGAAAATGAAAAAACGAGACTAAAAGAATTGGTTGATGAGACTGTGCTTCTTGCCTCTAGGCCAAAGTAGTGCTTTTGTCTAGATGCACCACTTTGAATATCTTGACAGTATAATCACCGTCAAAGATTTTAGTAACTACATCATTTGTTACGTCCCTTACCCTGAATTTGTATTCATATGAGCCGTCCTTTTTGACATCGGTTTGAGCAAAATGAACCGCCTCACCATTTTTGTAAATCTGAATTATTACCGGATATCCTTCGACAGGGCTCGCTATTTTTCCCTCAACAAAACCCCATGGCAATTTATTTTCTTTCGGTGCGTGGAAAGGCACAATTGTCTTTTCAAGACCAGTTGACGAATCAATTGGAGTTATCGTTGTTTGAGTACCTGCTGTTTCAGCAAATGAAGCAGACATTGCTGAAAATACTGCAATCATTGCCAAACTTGCAATAACCATTCTATTCAGAAACATTATGAGTGATCGTCAAATAGTCAAATATTAACATGACGTATCAATCATACCTGTTGATGGTTCCAGACATTCTAAATGATGGCTGTATGTGCAAATGCCACTTTGGTGGCGCAGTAAGTTGTCCAGGATGCAAACGAAATCACAAGTCGAATGTTTGCAAGCATTGTCAGTAAGTTATTTCTTTTTTGCGGCCCTTTCTTTTGATGCTAGAACCTTGAGGTTTGCAAGTTCTGCCTTGAGCGCCTCAATCTGAACTAGTGTTTCTAGACTTGCAATCTGTTGCTTTAATCGATCAATTTCGCTGTCTTTGATCTTTACGGTGTCGCGTAATTCATTTAATTCATTAGTAAATGTAGTCTTGGCATTGTTCAGTTCGTCATTTGTTGCCGTGATGTGTGTTGTTTGCGATTTGTGAGCTATGTTAATTGAGCTTTTTTTTTCAGAATGGCTATTTTTGTGGGCATAATCCGCACTTTTTTGTGCAATCCAGCAAATAAACACCAAAAACCATGTTACCATTGATGATACCAACAGCAATTGGTGTAGTGCGTCAGGCATGACAAAGTAAAGCCATGTCAGCATAGCAGCAAAAATAGCGACAACGACCGTGGCTAATTGGTTGCCCAGATAACCCATGGTTAAGCGGAAACCATGTCGAATATAACAGTAATGCTTGATTTTGGAATTTGATAATAAAAGAAAAGATAAGCGAAGTTTATTCGTCTTTTTCTTGATTTACAGCAGATTCCAGTTGTGGGATCTCTGATTGTAAAATTTTAATTTTTGTCAATAGTTCGTTTCT
>SCVO01000047.1 GCA_004322465.1 Candidatus Nitrosotenuis sp. | reverse complement strand
GAACAATATTACAAGGAACGATAACTAAATGTCGTTTGGACAAAATGTTGCAGCAACAAAGATTGAGTTGCTAAAATACAAACGCTCAAGCCAAGTTGCCATGATGGTAGAAAAAATTCTTGACGACAAAAGAAAGGTTTTACTCAAAAACATTGAAGAAATGATTACGGAGGCAAACAAGGCAAGAGGAGGAATCTGGGATCCGCTCCAAGATGTTTACAAATCTGTAAACGATGCTTATCTCTCACTTGGAACTACCACTGTTGATTCAGTTGCGCAATCTACGCCAGCAGTTATGGAAGTTGACACAAAAATAAAGCGAATTGTAGACGTATCCATTCCAACACTAAACGTTACAGAAAAGGACACAAAATCAATGCCTTATGGCTTTGCTGATACCAACTCCTCAATAGATAGAGCGGCAAAACAAATCAAAGCTTTGCTTCCAAAGATTTGCAAGGCAGCTGAATACGAAAATTCTATTTTTGCTTTGGCAAAAGCATTAGAGAAAACCCAAAAACTGTTAAACGCGCTGGCAAATGTTATCATTCCGCAGTACAAATTACGCATAAAATTCATTTTATCTACGCTTGAGGAAAGAGAAAGGGAAGAATTCGCAAGGTTAAAAAAAGTAAAGGCGGCAATGGAGAAGAGAAAGTAATGGCAAAAGAAGAGATCAAAAAATTGATTGATAATGCAAACAAATTGCTTGAGACAGAATACGATAATCAGGTCAGCACAATAAAAAATGAATTGCGATCATTCAAAAGCAAAACATTAGAAAAAATTCAAAAAAATACACCATGATTTAAATATGGAAATTTTGGAGCGTTATTGAAAATGAAACCTTTCGCATTATTGCTTTTGACAGCAATAGTCTCACTCTCAGCATTCACAGGGTTTGCATTTGCACAAGAAGCTACTACTGCTAAATCAGCTGATGCTAGCTCAATGAAACTCGTAGGCGCAGGTCTTGCATTTGGACTTGCAGCATGCGGCGCTGGAATTGGACTTGGTTATGTAGGATCTGCAGGCTTGGCAGTAATCAGTGAAAATCCTGCATTACAGTCAAAAGTGTTCATATTCATAGGCATGGTAGAGTCCATCGCAATCTATGGCATAGTCATGATGTTCATTATCTTGGGACAATAAATTCCCAAAAAAACTTGTTTTAAATTTTTTAACAGTACTTTAGCTGGTTTACATCAAGAATTCTTGTACAATACTTGCATCGCAGAACAAGACCGGTTTTATCAATGACATCCATAGTCGACTCGATATCCTCATTGCTGTTTGTTATGCAGTCTGGATTTGAGCAGCGGAAAATCTTTTCAATCTTATTTGGTAAAAAGACGCGTCGTTTTTCCACTAATTTATAGTCCTTAATGATGTTGATTGTGGCTTTTGGGGATATGACTGCAAGCTTGTTAGTATCAAAGTCCTGCAGGAATTTGTTTTCTACCTTGATGATGTCTTTTTTACTAAATTTTCCGCTTGGGACGTTTAGCGCTATTGTGATTACATTGCCGTCCTTTCCGTCTATGCCTAGTGCCTCAAGTACCTTTAGGCCCCTTCCGCCCTCAATATGATCAATTACGGTGCCGTCCTTTATGCGTCTGACAATCAGGTTTGACTCCTGCATCAGAATACTTTGTATACTAACCAGTATATATCATTGAAAGAAATGAACGAATTTTATCAAAAAGATATCATTTCTGTGAAGGATCTGGAAAAATCACAGTTTGAAAAAATCTTTACTGCAACAGACAAGATAATCCAAATGGACCCAAATGAAAGAAGGGAACTTGGAAGGGGCAAAACCTTGGGCTATCTATTCTTTGAGCCAAGTACCCGTACTACACTGAGCTTTCAGGCGGCAATGGCACTAATTGGAGGCACCTCAATTGGGATTTCCGATGTTTCGTCCTCATCGACAAAAAAGGGAGAAAGTCTTGCAGACACTCTTAGAATGATGTCCATATACTCTGATATTTTGGCACTAAGACACTCGCTTGATGGCTCTAGCAGATTTGCTGCAGAAATTTCCTCCAAACCAGTCATAAATGCAGGAAGTGGAACAGAAGAGCATCCAACGCAGGCAATACAAGATCTTTACACAATTAAAAAAGAAAGAAACAAAATTGACGGACTTAAGATTGGAATAATTGGAGATCTCAAGTATGGGAGAACCGTCTATTCGTTGTTGTACGCACTTGCAAACTATGATGTTGATATAAGACTGATATCCCCCGAATCTTTAAAAATCAGATCCGACTCTATATATGAAATCCAGAAAAAACTTTCACTAAAGGAATCAACTAATCTAGAAGAATATATCGATGAGCTTGATGTCCTCTATGTTACCAGAATTCAAAAAGAAAGATTTCCTGATGAAGAAGAATACCAAAAAGTAAGAGGGAGCTACAAGATTGGACTGGATGTAATTAATAAAATGAAAGAAAATGCTATCATAATGCACCCCTTGCCAAGAATAGATGAAATTTCCACCGATGTGGATGATACACCGCAAGCAAAATATTTCAAGCAGGCAGAATATGGCAAGTTCACGCGTGCTGCATTACTCGGACTAATACTGAATGAAAGCGGATTTTAATTATTTTTTACAAACAGTCTGCTTGCCTTCATTTGCGTTATACAAATCAACTACCGCGTCCACGTTACATTCGGAAATATATGGGATTGTCATGTCTATTGTGGGCGCCATGAGATCTTCGGGTGCAGTAGAATGCCCAAGACCTAGTGCATGACCAAACTCATGTCGTATAATTGTGGCTAGCTGCTCATCTGTTAGATTTGATATGTCGTAAACTGTTATGAATGATTTTAAAATCTCATTTTCTTCCGTTACGGATTTTGTATATCCCGTGTATCCGTCACTGTCTTTAATGTTGGATAGTGTTATTATGATGTCTCCCTCTCCGCCTGACGAATTGATGAAATCAAAGTTTGTTGGAACCTGATACTTTGTATTTTCTTTTGTAGCGCTTTTTAGTGCACCTGCCCATCCCTCATAATAAACCGATGTAGATCCTTTTGGTCCTTTATGTACTATGGAATCATCAAGCTCAACGGTCTTGTCGGAATCTATAGCGTCATGTATGACGTCTAACTGGTGTTCAGTCACTCTTGGAGATTTCAAAATGTTCACAGCAAGTGTTGTTCCAGTCAGCCTCCACGATTTCCACGTATCCACAGTATCGCCTTTCAAATTTTCTGTAAAGTATCTGGTTTTCATCTGTGTAACTTGTTTTTGTGGAGAGGAATCAAGCAGATTATCAGTAACACCAGACATGAAAATTAACAAAAATACAACTGGAAGGACTGAAAGCTCCGCTATAAGCAAAGTCTTTGATCTTGATTTTTTGATTTCCTTTTGAATTTTGACTATTTCTTTTGCAATATCGTTTTCATGCTGTTTTAGATCATCGATAGACTTTCCATTTATCTTGTCAAGGCTCTCCCACTCTGTGGCGTTTTTGTTTTCAAGTTGTTTGATCTGCTTGTTTGTCTTGTTTAGTTCCTGTTTCATCAGGTCCAAATGTTCTCTTAATCGATTCATCGATTTTCTTGTCGCAGTGCTGTTAGCCAAATTACATCTCCCTACAAAGAACCTCTAGTATGTCGTAAGGAGTTATGACATAATCTGATGTCATGACATACGGGTTTTCCATACTCTGCATAATTTTGCAGATTTCTGCAAGTGTTAGTTTTTCAGAAATTAGAGTTGGGGTAATTGTTTTGAACGTACTTGCACTAAGATCTAAAACATTTTCATTTTGCGTGTTGTTTAAATCCTTTATTTTATCAAGTACCATCTTATGGCTTACAAACGAAACTTCATTTTCGAGTAAGATTAGCTTATTATTATTTTCTGACAATAACTCAACCACATTTCCAATTTTATCTTCTTTTTTGAATGTAGGAATTTTCTTTTTGGGAAACATAGATGCTGTTATGTCTGTTTTACAAAGGGCGCCTATCTCAAGAATTTGTTTTATTGAAAATTGAGAAAAATTCTGCCTGCCATTTTCTATTATAGTAAAGGGGTTCTTTGTTTTGTTCATTCTATTCAATACGTCAATTAGGTTAATGTTTCGCGAGTCTATGTAAAAATCCACATTCATTATTCTAGTCACGTTTTCTTGCAAGTAATGCGGTGTAGGGTTTTTCCGTAAACCGTGCATAATCTCGTATGGACTGATCGTGCCTATTGGAAATTCATCTTCAACTACTACCAAATTATCCGTGATGTCCGATATTCTTGATAGCATTGATGTTGCTATCCAAACATTGTCGTTGGATGTTATTGCTGAGATTGGAACTGACAATAACGAGTAGGGAAGTACCTCTTCAAAGGAACAAACATCGAGCGTTATATCGTCTCCGCTTAACAATGAATGAAACAGCAGACTTTTTTCCTTCTTTTCGCTCTTGTTTAGGATCTTGCCCCATCTTTTCTTGATCTTATTATTAAAATTTAGATTAGCTAATTTGATCACAACCTCTATACAATAAGGTAAAAATTAGATCTGATAATCAATTCGATGTTCAAATCGAACATACGATTTTTTTGTTTTCTTGAATAAACAAATTCCAGAAAATATGATCTTAATTTTACTTTTTAATTTTTAACTGGCCACTTTTCCTTAGTAAGAAACCAACTACACCTATCGCACTTGGAATGATGATCAAAACGGGGTCTATTCCATAGACCTCAAATGGTTTGTATGCTTTGGTTTCTACCACATCTGCAACTACTGCTGGGTCTAGATTATTCACGGTGATGGTTTTTGAAATCGTTGCTGAAGAATACCATGGTCCGCTTACTGTTGCCGTTATGACAAGCTGATTTTTGAGTGGCGTGATCATTATTCCCGCATTTCCTGTAGAGCCGGTTGCGCTGTCAGCCATTTGGACTTCCCCGCCGCTTACTTCCCACTTTACGCTCATTCCTGCAAGAGCCTTGGAATTCGCACTGACAGAAAGCGTCTCAATAAGAGTATCAGTAGCATTAATGGTTGTTGGGCCGGAGATCAGAAGCTCAGGCGTGACGCTTGTAACTGATACCTTCTCAGTGGCTAGTGGCATCTCTTTTGCCAACAATGAGACTTCGGTCTCACCACTGCCTTTTGGCGCAACATCAAAGAGACTGTAGTATTTGCCCTTCTCTATGGTAACTTTGGATGGCATTTCAAACAATGCCTTGTTTTTTACAATAACGTTGATTTCGACATCATCATTTGCAAATGTTGGCTGTCCAGCTGAATTGAGAATTTGAACTGAAAACACATCGTTTGTGCCAGCAAAAATTGTTTTAGAGTGATCCAGAACCACGCTTGCCTGTTCCGATGAAAGACTGTCAATTACGGGGCTTACCTTAAAATCGCCAACCTCAAAATTTAGATTAGCTGATCCTTTTTTTACTGATTTGGCATCAATCAGAACTAAATTATCTTTTGCCAGTATTTTTTTTGGTTGAATCTGCACATAGTCATTGGGGGACATGAAAACATCGTCATCTTCCGCAAAGCTGGTGACCTCATCACCATCCTTCAAATAGAATACAAGAGGAAAGTCACTTCCGGTCAACACCTCTGATACGAGAGGTTCCGCTACCAATTCCAACGAATTAGTGTCAGGACCAAAAGAATCCACAGACGTAAATTCGCCTTCATTTACTACCGGTCTTAGCTGTAAATCGGAAGGAACGCTATGACTTACTCTGCCGTAAACTAGGGCAGCTTGGTCTCCACGAGCAATAGTAACGTCATTAACTAAGAGTGATTCTTCATTTGATGAATCAATCTTTATGGTCAAATCCTTTTTCGCAACAATTGGATCACCGTCTTCATCTTCTAGATGAACAACTCCAATTAACTCTGACTTGCCAGTTGTCAAAATTGGCAGTGTATCAAATTTAACTAATTTATCATCCATTAGTTGCACGTCTTTGGCTTCAATTTCCTCTGATTCAAAGACAAGGGGATCTTGCGATGATATTGATACATCATAGGTATCTTCTATTCCACGTGGCGGTGAGAATTGTACCATCCCCCAATAGGATCCCTTGTTTATCTGAAAATAACCTGATGTTTTTTGTTTGTAGTTGTTACTGATGTTTGTGGACTCTGAATAATCAGAACCCGTGGCTTGGTAAAAAACAGTGATGTCTTTTTGTGCAACTACCGGCCGACCACTAGAATCTTGTAGCTGTGCGATGATGAATCCTTTGGGTGCATCATGTATGGATAGTGTCTTTGGATAAACGTATGATTTTATGGTCAGATCTGCATCTTCTTTGACCGTTACTGAACTACTCTGAGTTTCTATTCCCTGCGCAGTTGCATAAATTACAGATTCTCCTGATTTTTTGATATGAAATTTGTCATAGGCAAAATAATTTCCTTTTTTAATTATCATGTTGGCGTTTATCAAATCGACAATTTCTCTGTCAGCGGTACTGAGGGAAATTACTGTGTCTTCTTTTGCAATAACCGGAAAACCATCGTCGTCGGCAAGCTCAACTGAGATGTATCCCTCATTGAGGCCGCTCGTGGTAAATATGTCTGGAGTAACTTTTACAAGAAGTTTGGATGCGCTATTTTTGTTGCCATAAACCGTAATCGGAATTTCCTTTGAAGTAAATCCAGGTGCAGCTAAATAGATGCTGGTAGTTCCAGGCTTGCCAGTCTTTACATAAACTTCGGTGATAAAACCGGTGTTGCTTTCTTTTACCTTTTCTATATGAAGGATGGATGAGTCCAGCGACGTTACTGTAAGATCGGTTATTTTTGTTGGTATAATGTTGGTTCCATCAGAAATAAAGACCTGCATAACTCCATCAGAATTTTCAACAATCTTTGAGGGAATC
>SCVO01000046.1 GCA_004322465.1 Candidatus Nitrosotenuis sp. | reverse complement strand
CATAGCTAAAAGTCCTGCTATTGCGACATAAATTATGCCTCTTCCCTGACTGATCAATCATTTGTACCAAAATACTACAACTAAAAAATGTTGTTCAGTCAAAGAGATAATATTTGTACAATAATCCATCGTTTATGATGGCAATAGAACAGGCTATCATTACATGGATTCATCTGGTAGCTTCTGCCATCTGGGTAGGAGGCTCGTTGTTTATTGCAATGGTTTTTGCTCCAATACTAAAGACGATGTCTTCATCGGTGGAAGAAAGACTACAGATTATGATAAAGGTCGGGAGAAGATTCAACAAAGTCGCGGTTCCATCACTGGTGATTTTGATTGCAACTGGAATCTTTAACGCGCACCAGATGCTGATTCGGCCGGACTTTTTGTTTTCAACTAGCTATGGTACGCTTTTGGTCATCAAGATTATTTTTGTTGTGGGCTTACTTGTAGCGTTTGGAGTTCACGTCAGAATAATCAGAAAGGAAGTAGAGCAGAAAATAACTACAAAACAATTGTCTGATTCTCAAATTGCAAGGCTACGCACAAAGATAATAATCGTAGGCGAAATAACTGTGATTCTTTCTGTTGCGATATTATTTATGGCTGCATTATTGGACACAGGAATCTGAGTTTCCCCGTATTCTAACTTCATAGCCACCGTCAATTTTACCAATTCCGTATTTGCAGCCGGTAATTTTTGATGTAATGTATAGATTTGTTTGCAGGTGTTCCGAAATTTCCCTTACCGTGAGAACAGATGTTTCGTTTATCAGGCTTAGTGGCATCACCAACATGTCGGATAAATTGTTGTCAACACCAAGATAAGATTCTAGAAAACTATTTTGGCATTTTTTACCAAAAATGTCTTTGTTATTAAGATCCAGCAATTCATCTGCTCCATTAATCGACGTAGAATCCTGACTAAAGATAACTAGCGATGCGCCTTGACTTTGCGCAGATTGTTCACTGATTTGTGATTCCACGGAAAACCCACTTTTCACTAAAGCATTACTTACGTTATCCACACGTGATTCGATATCAGATATTCCAGAGTGCATGAGCAACAGTTTTGCGTCCTTCGTATTTCGTCGTGTCAGAGATATAGAATTCAGTTTTTTTATGGGATGTACTGTGACGTCCACAATTCCGCCGCCTTTTGGATAATAGCCACGTTTTTGTATCTCCATTGAAAAATTAATTCCAATTCTTGAGTACGCTTCTCTTAGTACATATTTTGTGTAATTACTGGTTGGACTCCAAGACACGTCTGTTCCTCCAATGATCGATAGATCTAATTTCTTTTTTGCAATTGCGACTGCCGGTATCAATACCTGTAAGATTAAGGAAATGCTTCCAGCTGTGCCGACATTTTCTTCTAAAGAAATATCCTGCATTTTATTTGGATAAAATTTGATGTCTGAAGAACCAATTTGTAATCCTTCCACTTTGGCGTTGCATATTTTTGCAAGTAGTTTCACAGCTGTTAGATGTTGTGCCCTCAGTCCAGGCACTTTACGGTTCTTTCGAATGTTTTCGATTTGTATTGGTATGCCTGTTATCGATGACAACGTTACTGCGCTGCGGAGAATTTGCCCCCCACTTTCTCCATGCGAGCCATCAATTTTCAAAATTTCCATGATCTTATTCATGATTAACTGTTTATGATAGTTTTTATGTAAATTAGAAAAAATAAAACTGTGATTGGTCTCCTGGTAGGAAGATTTCAACCGTTTCATCTTGGTCACTTGGATGCGGTCAAATTTGCATTATCTCGTGTGGACAAATTATTGATTGGAGTGGGCAGCTCTAACAAATTCAATGAAAAAAGAAATCCGTTTACTGCAGATGAAAGAAAACAGATGATAGAATCCTCCCTCGATGAAACCACGCTTGAAAAGATTAAGATTTACTATATTCCTGATGTGAATGATCACGAAAGATGGACATACCAAATAGACGAGATAGTTCCGAAATACGACATGGTGTTTTCAAATGACGAGTTCACGCATACGCTTTTTGGCAAACGTGGAATCACGGTGGTTTCAGTTCCGTTAAAACAAAGAGAGATTTTGTCCGGCACTGACATTCGAGCCAAGATCAGAGACGATCAGGACTGGTCCGAATTAGTGCCAGAAGGCACAAAGAAAGTATTGTTAAAGATCAATGCCAAAGAAAGACTGACTAATCTTTAATTATAAATAAAGCCACTAAAACATCCTTTCAGGCGAAATTATTTGGAATATTTAGTCATGTTACCCGGTCCAACAAATGTACCAGAAAGAGTGATGCGTTCAATGATTACTCCTATGATAAATCACAGAAGCGATGATTTTGTAGAGTTATACGAAGATGCGGTAGAGAAAACGAAAAAAGTATTTCGTACTGATGGTGAGGCAGTTTGCCTATCTGCATCTGGCACTGGTGCTGTTGAGGCAAGCGTCATAAATTTAATTAAAAAAGGCGACAAGGTGATAATTCCTGTCAACGGAGAATTCAGCGGCAGACTTTCCCAGATGCTAGAATGGGCTGGTGCAAATGTAATAAAACTAGAGACTGCGCCTGGAACAAACGCAGCTTTTGATGATGTCAAGGCCGCATTTGACAATAACAAGGATGTCAAGGCTTTCTATTGCGTATGGAATGAAACTTCCACTGGAACCATGATAAATTATCTAGACAGAATAAAAGATCTTACTGCACGTAACGACTCTTACTATGTTGTGGATGGCGTTTCAATTGTTGGGGGAGAAGAGCTATATGTTGACAAGTGGGGGATTGATGTTTGTATGACAGGTGCACAAAAAGCATTTGCCGCACCACCTGGGATTTCGCCAATTGTAGTAAACAAGAGAGCAAAAAAATACATGATAGAAAACCCGCCAAACACAATGTACTTTAATTTATCGAGATATTTCAAATACTACGAAGAGGCAAAGCACACTCCGTTTACTCCGGCACTGCCATTACTGTATGCGTACAGGGAGGCATTGAGTATGATTTTGGAGGAAGGGCTAGATGCACGAATCAGACGCCATAGAATTTGCTCTCAAGCCTTATACTCAGGACTGAGTGCAATTGGGCTCACTCCTTTTGCAAAAGAAGATGCTCGCTCAACAGTGGTTGTCGCATTGAACTACTTGGAAGGGCTGGAAGATAAAAAATTCAGAAACACATTGGCAGAAAAGTTCCGTGTGCTAGTAGCAGGAGGATTTGGAAATCTAAAAGGCAAAGTATTCAGAGTCGGTTGCATGGGAGAAGTTAACAAATATCACGTCATGAGAACAATCTCTGCCATCTCATCCACACTCGATATGATGGGTTACAAAACTAATCCAGATGCACTCAGAGTAGCTGAAGAAAAACTGAAACCGCTTTAGTTCGCCTTAACTTAATATAAGGAAATCCGATGACGGATCGCGTTGACTTTCACTAAAGGTTCACTAATTCTAATTGATTATACTGCAAAGGTAAAAGATGCAAACGAGGTTTTTGAAACAACGGTTGCAGATGAGGCAAAAAAACACTCCATTTTTGAAGAAAATGCCAAGTACCAACCAAAACTTGTTTCTGTTGGAGAATCATGGGTAATCAAGGGATTAGACGACGCACTCGCAAATGCCAAGGCGGGCGACAAACTTACAGTAGATGTTACGCCTGACAAGGGATTTGGCGATCGCGATCCAGGAAAGGTAAGAATGATTCCACTACGAAAATTAGGCGAAGATGTAGACAAGGTTACAGTTGGCGATACCATAGAGGTAGACCAAAAGGTCGGAGTAGTAAGATTCATTGGATCTGGTCGAGTTCAAGTTGACTTCAATCACAGGTTTGCTGGAAAGACAATCACCTATGATGTGAATATTATAAAATCACTAGAGTCTGATGAAGACAAGATAACTGCGATTCTAAAGAGACACTTGCCTGTTGAGGATTCAAAAATAGTATCGAAGTTAACCGGCAAAGTACTTGATGTCACAATACCTGAAGAGATTTTTGGTGCAGAAGGCTTGCGAGTGATTAAACACTTTACTCAAATTGACATGTTCAAGTTCATACCAAGCCTTGAGAAGATCAATTTTATTGAAAGCTATATCAATAAAAAGGCAGAAACCAAATCTCCCGAAGTAAAAGAAACCAAAGCGGCCTAATCATAACACATTAGTGGTTTTTGCAAGATGCAAGGCTAATTTTTCAGTCATTCGAGTTTCTTTTAGAATTGTGTATCTTTCTGGTCTTAGTGATTGTGCAATGACAAGTGCTTTTGTCAGCATGTTTTGAGTTAAGCCAATTTCCTTTGCAGTAGTTGGGGCACCTACGTTTTTCAAAGTCTTTGTTACTTTTTTCCAGTCTTGTCCTTGCAGTTTTGCCATCATAATTGCTCCAATTCCACATTTTTCCCCATGAAGTCCTATTCCTGGCGCAATCTTGTCTAACGCGTGGGAAAAGAGATGTTCTGCCCCAGAGCATGGCCTGCTACTTCCTGCAATACACGAGGCAACCCCCGCACTGATCAGCGCTTCGACTATTTCTCTTACATCTGGCACTTTTTTACTTTCTGATGCCTCCAGTAGTATTTTTGCACTCATAGATGCAAGATTTGCAGAGTATCTTCCAAAATATTCCCCGGTTTTGTCCCTTCCAATTTCCCAATCTCTAACTGCTGTGATTTTTGCAATCAGATCACCGCAACCACTTGCCAAAAGTTTCTTTGGCGCCCTTTTGATCACATCAATATCAACAAAAACACCAAGCGGTGCAGTAGCCACAACGGAATGCGGCTTGTCACCGCGTATAGAGACAAAAGGACTTGCAATTCCATCGTGTGACGCTGCAGTTGGTACACTGACAAACGGTTTTTGCAGATTAAATGCGATCATTTTTGCAATGTCCACGGATCGGCCACCCCCTATGCCAATGATGAGATCACTTTTGTCTTTTTTAACGTCATTTTGAATTTTGTCTATTGATGTCTCATCGTTGTTATTGGCATCGTGCCAAACATCTTTGATTTGTGCCTTAAACAGTGATTTTTGAATTATTTTTTGAATTATTTTTTGAACGTGCTTGCCGGAGATTACGGAGACCTTTTTTGGCTCATTTAAAGAGTATAGGAATTTTCCGATATTTCCAATGTTTTTGTTACCTATAACAATTAGCCGTGGTAGCTCCATTGTGTGAGAGGCGGAGTTGAGCACAAATTATTGACGATTTCACTCCTTATCAACTTCCCTGCAACAATAAGTTATTTAAAAGGGTCAAAGCCATTCCAGATCATCTAGGAGTATTTTATTTGTCAACTAATGTAGAAGAGAAGATTTTACACGGAACTACCACTGTAGGTATCAA
>SCVO01000005.1 GCA_004322465.1 Candidatus Nitrosotenuis sp. | reverse complement strand
TGCTGAACGCATGTTGCAATTCATACAACAAAACCCAGGTTCCCATCTCAGGCAGATCAAACGAGAGTTGAATCTGTCAATGGGCACAATACAGTATCATCTAAACACGCTCGAAAAAAGCGGGAAAATAATATCAGATAGACACGCCCTACACAGACATTACTTTCCGGTAGGAATGTTTGAAGCCATAGAAAGAAATATGCTTAAAATTTTGAATCAGGAAACTGCGCGTGAAATTCTGATGCTCATAATAGAAAAGAAAAACCCGACTCAGACTGACATTGTAGATGCGATTAACATATCCGCACCCTCGGTAAACTGGCATCTCAACAACCTGATAAATTTAAACATAATAAAAGAGTCAAAGGACGGCAAATTCAAAAGATACACACTTGTAGGAAATGCCGACTTTGTAATCTCGTTGATGAAGAACTATCATGCAACAATTTGGGACAAATGGAGTAACAGATTGGCCGAGATGTTCTTGTCGTTAAAAGAGGAAGAAAAAGATGACGGTATCTAACGTTTTTCTTCAGTCTACGGACATCATTAACGTAATCAATCTAGTCATCATAGCATTTTCTTTGCTGCTGTTTGCACTTTCAATCAAGGCATACCTTGTGACAAGGCTTGGCAAAATAGCATACGCAGCAATAGCGTTTGCATTGTTTGCAGTACAGTTGTTCTTTGAATATGCCGATGACGCATTTAATCTTCTTGGGGATTTTAGTACAGACATTGTTAACTCTGTTACAACTCTGTGTATTCTCATACTCTTCTTTGTGGCCATCGTAAAAAGAAGATAAATTAACTAATATTGGATAAGAAATCCATAGTGAAGAATCTGAACAAAAGCCTTAACTTCAAATCACTGTCATTCCACTTAAATGAATGCCACAATTGGAGTTTTTCTAGGATTAATTTTAATTTCTTCTATGTTTACAAGTAATGCGTTTGCATTAACTAACAAAGAAATTGGTAATGATGCGTTAACAAAAGATACGAAATACACAAAATGCCTAAAGGATATCTCGAAAAACAAACATCTCTCCCCCCAAATGAAACGAACCAAGAAAGCCGCATGCGATTATGATGCTGGGATAGATAAAATGAGCACAACATCTCTACTTAAAAAACCAAGATTTGCTTTTATGGAATCCCCATCTACACCACCACAAATCCAATCTAAACCGATACCATCAACATCTAAACAATCGATAGATAAACAACCAGAAGTAAAACTGCCTGTCATAAAAGTTCCCCACAAATGACACATTTGCGGCAGAGTGCCAGATGTAGAAGTTCAGAAAATATCCTTTATTCAACCACGGTATAAAACTGAGTTTCAACAGAATACACTCAATCATGATCTTTGGATTAATTTCTCAATGTTATGTTTTCCGTCAAAACATTTAATTCAATTTTATGTCTTGACGAAAGCGTGTTAAATATTGGATGAATTATCCAGATAATTAAATAGTACAGAAAAACAAGGTTAGAGCATGACTCATCACAAGTTGCCCGAAGTAGCAAGGAGGCTGGCAAGAATAGAAGGGCATGTCAAGGGGATCAGAAAAATGATAGACGAAGGTAAAAGTTATCCAGAAATCGTTCAACAGATAACCGCAGTTCGAGCGGCACTTGACGGGGCGATGGGTGTAATTATTGATGATCTGGTTGAGGGAGTCAGTCAATCCCCACATGG
The DNA here is from genome assembly GCA_004322465.1 of Candidatus Nitrosotenuis sp. GTDB lineage: Archaea > Thermoproteota > Nitrososphaeria > Nitrososphaerales > Nitrosopumilaceae > Nitrosotenuis. Next base: position 4,933 of record SCVO01000005.1, on the reverse strand, counting down.
GAAAAGAAAGCAGGCTGCCACCGAACTAAAAGATACCGTATCAAAGATTCTCTAGTATTGTTTAATGATGAAGTTATCTGTTGTTTTGTGATTTTACCAATTTCTTTAATTATGCATCTAAAATCATAGATAGCAAATTGCAACAGATATTCTCCACAACCCGATCGAAATCAAAACTGCTTGTGATCCTATCCATCAGTATTTGTGGAGCAACCATACCATTGGCAATTCCTCACATTCTAGTAGGTCATGGGCTACACGCCGCAATTCACATTATCAGCATAGCGCTTGGGACTTTTCTTTCAGTAGTTGGACTATTTACCTACACAACCTTCAAGACTAAGAGATTGTTCTTGATGATGTGTGCATTTTATGCAGTGACTGCCGCAGAGACGTTTTCTTTCGTAAATCTGGTTTTTCCATTCATCCCATCCAGTATGGGTCTTGACGGAATAATTGCCCATACACTGATACTGCTGATGTTGACATTTTTTGTCATCGGAATATTTAGGTCTGATTAAATCATGAGATATCCAAACTACCAGTACAATCCCAGGGCAAACCAGATTCTTACAATGCTGGAAGAAAAACCAGCTTCAAGATTTACGGATCTGATGCAAGGTTCCGGCTTAAAAAACGGAGTTGTAAGCCACTATCTGAAAATGATGAAAAAAACTGGGCTCATAAGGACAAGGAGAATGAAAAATCAAGAATGGTATTTTGCATCTACTTTTGACGAATCCCGGGATTTTCTTTTCATTCACTTGAGAAAAGAGACGAGCAGAAAAATCCTTTCCTTTCTTTTGGACAGAGAATCCGCAACATTTTCTGAAATACTTGTGGACATCAAAAAAAGCCCCTCTACGCTATCCACAACATTGTCAAATCTTACAAAAGATAACCTTGTAACAATAGAGCCCGGTCTGGTAAAAAAATACAGATTAAGTAACAAAGAATCAACTGGTAAAGCACTAGAGCAGGTAAATCTGAAAACCTTTGATATAATGAAAGACAGATTTGCTGATACGTTTTCATATTTGTGATATAACACTTGAAAACACCGCTGATTTTTGCATTTCTTCTATTTTCTTTGTCATATGCGTTTGTCCCAGTCTTTGGACACGGCCTTGGATCGGAAACCCTGTCCCCTGTTCTAATTGGAAATAGAAATGTAACACTTGCAATAAGTGAAAGCCAGCTTAGTCCGGATTCATCTCAAAGCAGTAAAATCGTGGCAATTACCATGTATGAGACAAATACAAAGAAACCCGTGCCAAATGTCACGTTTCATGTGATTGCGTCACGGCAAGGCCAAGTCCTTTTTGATCATACATTTCAGAGAAACAACGGCGATTTGGATCTAGATATTATCACAACCAACCAAGAAAAAGTCGAAATAAAAGAAGAGGGTGGTGCCAGCTGGATAGGCCAAATTGTCGGTAGCCCAAGCAATTTTGCAATAATCACAGGTCCAATCTTTGGTTCTGGCGGATTATACAACTTCAAGATAGAAGTTTTGACTGCAGATTCATACACAAACAAGCTCGCACCGCCAATTGCCTATGATGTAGGACTTTCAATTCCTGACACGGTCTCATATACAGTGACTGACAGCAATAATTCTGATCAGACCATAGGTATTGTGACATATTATGACCAAGTCTCAAACTTTGCATATGTGCCGCAAAACAAGACCATTGCGTTTGAGATGCCGTTTGATTGGTCTGAGAAAAATATCAGCCAGGTCTCAGTAGTGCACGAAGAGATAAGAATTCCAAAATCGTTTGGGGATTTTCTGTCATCAAAATATACAGGCTCCGTTAATGGATTCAAGCTTCCTGATGGGGCAGTTGTAATAGACGATTATTCCATGCCGGACAGGCTAGTCCACATCATAGTGAACCGGAATGATCTTTCCCGCATTAAAAGTACCGGCTTTGATCACACCATCAAGTTTGCTTTGAGCCCGAGCTTGGAAACGACATCGTTGTACACATACACGAAGAACGCTCAGTATGGCATCACCCTCAAGCATGTCCCAGATCCCTTGATTGCAGGAGTAGATGCCACGTTTCTGTTTGAAATAAGAGAATTTCCAAAAAATAAGACGGCGTCCGTTCCATATAATTTTACCATCCTATACAATACAAAGGAGATCCTCAAGCAATCTGGGACGACAGACCAATCATCATACACCAAGATACAAACCAAGATGCCAAACGATGTTACTGGGCCCATAACACTGAGATTTGACAACGTTGGAGGAAGCAGCTACGCAACGGCTGATTTTCCACTGTCGGTAAATATTCCTAAAAAGCCGACACAGACATTTCCAATAAGCCTGTTTAGTTTTTCAAACCAGAACGGATCAAAGGCTACAGGCAAATACCAGGTGGATCTCACATGGTTCCCAACCAATTTACAAATTGACGAGAGTTCAGAATTTGTCTTTACAATAAAGGACATAAGTACGGGTGAGGCGGCTGCCAATACTTCCTATGAGTTCATCATCTTGCAGAACGGTGACGAGATTTTGAGAAAGCCAGGATTCACAAGCAGTGGTGGAGATTATGTAGATTATTCGTTTGCAAGCGGTCAAGAGGGGTCTTACCTGCTTAGAATTGAAAAGATTGCGGGCTCTGATCAGCTAGTCGAGATTCCAATCACTGTTACACCAGAATTTCCAGCGTCATACATGGCAGTATTTGCTTTAATGGCGTGCTCCATACCAATTATTACTAGGATGAAGAGTGATCTATTTGCATAACCATACAGGAAATCATGTAGAAAAAAGGCTCTGGTTAGTCTTTGTAATTTCTGTTTCAGTGTTTTTGCTAGAAATAATTGGAGGAGTTCTGAGCAACAGCCTCGCTTTAATTTCCGATTCGTTCCACGTAATGCTTGACTTTACAGCAATTGGGATCTCACTCATTGCTTTTAGAATTGCAAAAAAAGCCCCCTCACCCAAACTTTCCTTTGGATTTCATCGAGCAGAAATCGTAGCTGCACTGATAAACGGAATCACGCTAATTCTTGTTTCTGTGTTTATTTTCTACGAGTCGTACAAAAGATTTCTTGAGCCCCAAGCAGTACAAACAGATACGTTGCTTGTCTTCGCGGTCGCGGGATTCGCGGCAAATATCGCAATGATGGTTCTCCTCAAAAAAGATAGCCATTCCAACCTGAACATCAAAGGTTCCTATACTCACGTGTTTGGCGATATGCTGTCATCGATTGGAGTGATTGCCGGCGCAATAATCATGATCTTTACCGATTATCCGATAATTGATCCGATTGTGAGCGTTGGAATCGGCATACTGATAGTAAGATCCGGAATAATGCTGTGCAAAGAATGCACGCACATATTCATGGAAGGTGCCCCAAGGGAGATCAAAATGGAATCAGTCTCAGAAGAAATTGAGGGGCTGGAAGAGGTTTCCGAGGTTCATGATCTACACATATGGACTCTGACATCTAATGTATTTGCAATGTCTGCACATGTCAAGATAAAACAAGAATACGTCCCGCAAACAAACAATCTTTTACGAAAAATAAACGAAGTGCTGAAGGAGAAATTCGGGATAAACCACTGCACGGTTCAGATTGAGCACGATCTTATCAACCCAGATAAAAAATAAAGAAGGTGTATTCTAAGCCCACCGATGGCTCTCTGCCTGTTTTAGATGGTTCCCGAAACCATGCATTTCGGGACTCCTGCGGATTTGAACTCGGCAGAAAAGATAGATAGTTCTGTAGACCATAAAAAATCGAACGGGTGTCGAAGAGTCAGTACCATTTCCGTTTAGAAATAACCTAATGTTTTAGCTTGCCACTAACATCAAAATGATGTGGAGTCGAATCATCTTTATTTCCAAGATATACTAGTTGGTCTGAAAATGAGACCTTCTGGGTCGAATCCTTGTCGGATAGAATGGGCTCATCCAACGTGCCAATAATTGTAAAGAATGGATCAAGGGAATCATCGTGGATGACGCTAATCGATATTGTCGTTCCCTTGACTTCTGCAGTGCCGGTGTCAAAGGAAACAGACCCATCACCAATGATCATTCTTCCGTCACTTACATCAAATTTTTCCAATTTTGTACCCTTGATTGGCATTAGCTTTAATGTAATTTCTGCATGCTTTGCAAGTAAGGGGGATCCTTCGTAGGCGGTCCCATCAACGTCAAGCTCAAACCTGCTATTTTCTAGCGAATTTATCAGATCAGGATCTTTGTTTGTTGCGTACTGAATTACCGGTTTTTGTTCAGATGGTGCAGCCGGTTTTTCTGTTGGTGTGGCATCTAGTTTTGATTGCAGGTTTTCAATAGGCGTTTTTTGCACGGCTGTAGGACTTTGCACTACCGGTTTTTGTTGTGTTGGTTGTGGGATTGGATTATGTTTGATTGGTTTTGTCCCAAACAACTCATCGTCAAAGCCAAAGATCCAAATTCCTGCCACAAGCACTGTTGCGATAGCAAGTATTGCTACAAGTTGGTAATTAACTGGCTTTTGGGTTGTCTGCAATTTGCTCAAGTTTCTCCCTCTGCTCATTTAAAAGATTCTAATGATTCATCCTCCAATGTTATTTTATTTGGTCGTCTTGGTCGAGAAAAATTAGACCTTGGATAAGGGAGGTATCAGCCAATGCAAGATTTCCAGGTGTGATACATCAAATCCGTACAATATCAAAGGAATTCCAGTTAATGCTAACAAGATTCCAGACACAAGTCTTGTTATCTTGAGTGGTATTCTCTTAATAATTCCAAGATACAGTAGTCCAATGATCAATCCAATCGCCACAACCGCTCCCGATATTGCGCTTGCCGTCTCAATCAGACTAAATGTTGCCAAGGCAACCGAATTTTCTATTGCCTCAAGCATTGCAATGTAAAAGTATCCTATTTTGTACTTGGCGATGTCTTTTTTTTCT
>SCVO01000004.1 GCA_004322465.1 Candidatus Nitrosotenuis sp. | reverse complement strand
GTCAAGTGCCCAAACTGTGGATTTGTTGAGGACCGTAAGATATCAACTAATTACGAAAAAAGCGATTTTCTAAAATTAAGAGATTAAAATGTACAAAGTATCGTTCCAAGGAGAACGAGGTGCGTATAGCGAGGATGCAGCGATTTCATTTTTTAAAGAAGCAATAGATACAGTTCCGCTTTCAACCTTTACCGAGGTGATAGAGTCAACTCAGAATGGAAATACGGACTATTCGGTGCTGCCAGTAGAAAATTCACTTGAGGGCAGCATTGGCGAAAGTTATGACTTGTTGGTATCAACCAGTCTGACAATAGTCGGCGAGATATACTACAGGGTAAGGCACTGTCTGATTGGACTTGACGGAATGGATGGCATCGATACTGTGTATTCACATCCACAGGCACTAGGACAGTGTAGGAAATTCATTCAGGACCACAAGCTAAAGACGATTCCGACATACGATACAGCTGGAAGTGTCAAAATAATAAAAGACCTAAACAAAAAACACATCAGTTGCATTGCAAGTAAAAGGGCATCTGAGATATACCAGGTCCCAATTATCAAGGAAGGGATCGAGGACAATGCGTCCAACTATACAAGATTTTTGGTATTGTCAAAAAAACCACTAGACAACGGAGACAAAACATCAATCATCTTTTCAGTCAAACATGAGGCGGGGGCATTATTCAGCATACTAAAAGAGTTTAATGATTTCAAGGTAAACCTCACAAAGATAGAATCAAGACCAAACAAGAGCACTCCATGGGAATACAACTTCTACATGGACTTTGATGGTACCAAAGATGATCCTACAATACAAGGAATCTTGGAGAAAATAAGGCAAAGAACTTTGTTTATGAAGGTGCTCGGATCGTACAAAAAGGCAAAAATGGTTTAGAATCCTTTTGGTTTTCTAGCGCTAAATCCTGCACTAAAACCGATTATTATAACGGCAGTTATTATCAACACAAGGTTATGGGTAAGAAGAAGTTGGTCGCCATACCGATTAAATTCGTATTGAAATTTAAGTTCTGATGAGCCAGTGTTGTTAATAGTAATTTTGTTCGTACCCTCTTGTAAAACATACCAATCAAATGTAATCTGATTTTTAAAGTCCTCATCTTTTTGAATTCCATCAGCAGGAGTACGCAGTTTTATGTGAAAACTATCTCCGGTTACAGTGAACTTTTGATGTGAGCTCTTTGGCGCATCAAATTCGTATGTAGCTATTTTTTCAATACCAATTGTGGCATCCCTAGCTTCTGTATGAAGAAATGGCGAATTAAGAATCATTGACACTATTCCTATTCCTAATATCACAGCCCCAATTCCTATTCCTACAATAGTAGTTCTTGTAAGCACAGAAAATAAGACTCGTTATGGCATTAAAAACTTACATCAGATCAACGTCGTGTGGCTGGCTTTCGGCAAAGCCCGCGCGAGACATTTTGATAAATTCCGCGTTTTCCTGCATTTGCGGTATGGTGTTTGCACCGCAGTAACTCAGACCTGAGCGAACACCTCCGGTCAATTGCGTTATGATATCTGCAACGCTTCCTTTGTAGGGCACCATTGCTTCCACTCCCTCTGCCACATAGTCATTCAAGTCATCACTCATTGCAACATTTCCCGCTTCCTTTGTTTTTCTTCCAAGTGTAGCCATGAATGACGCCATGCCCCTGTAGATTTTGTATCGCTTCCCATTTTTCATCACGTATGATCCAGGGCTCTCATCTGTTCCCCCAAATAGGCTTCCAATCATAACTGTGGATGCTCCAGCAGCTAATGCCTTTGTGACGTCTCCGGACGTTCTTGTGCCGCCGTCTGAAATTATTGGAACGCCGTATTTTTTGCCCATTTCTGCACAGTCATATACAGCACTAAGCTGCGGTACACCAGATCCAGTGATTACTCGCGTAATGCAAATAGAGCCAGAGCCGACGCCAACTTTTACTGCATCGACTCCTGCCTTTATCAAATCTTCAGTACCTCTTGCAGTTGCGACATTTCCAGCAATTAGTTCGCAGTTTGGAAATGCCTTTTTGATCAGCCTAACAGTGTTGATTGCATTTTCACTATGGCCATGCGCTATGTCTACTACAATTACATCAGCATCCGCTTCAAGTAATGCCTCTGTTCGTTCCAGAAAATCACCCTTGACCCCAACTGCCGCCCCTACCAGTGGCCTTCCTTTTTTGTCCTTTGAGGCATTTGGATAGTTCTCATTGTGTGTGATGTCCTTACTTGTTATCAGTCCCTTGACTGATCCGGTATCGTCTATTAGAGGAAGTTTTTCTATTCGGTGTTTTCGGAGTGCTTCTTTTGCATCAATCAAAGAAATTCCAGGCTTTGCAGTTATGACATCCTTTGTCATTACGTCCTTTACGAGACGGTTTGATTCCGACTCAAACATGACATCGCGCCCCGTCAGTATTCCTACTAGTTTTGAGTTACTCACCACCAAAAGACCAGAAACGCCTTTTTCGGTCATGTATGCAATTGCGTCCCGGATTGATTGATCGGGACTTACCACGTACGGGTTTTCTATGATAATGCTTGCAGATCGCTTTACCTTGAGTACTTCTTCTACTTCCTCCTCAACTGTCAGAAACCTGTGAATGATTCCAATGCCGCCTTCCCTTGCCATGGCAGATGCCATTGCGGATTCTGTGACAGTGTCCATGTTTGCGGAAATCAGCGGAATGTTAAGCGAGATATTTTTTGAGAGTTTTGTTTTAAGATCGGTCTGTGATCTTGTGGTAATGTTAGAATATTTTGGCACAAGAAGAACGTCGTCAAAAGTTAATCCTTCTCTTATTTCCAAGTAAACCCTTAGGAAGGAGAAGTAGATTGCGTTATAAGCCTTT
>SCVO01000045.1 GCA_004322465.1 Candidatus Nitrosotenuis sp. | reverse complement strand
CTTGGTCAGTTCCTTGATCCTCGGTGTTGGATTCGTCTTGTGATTGGTCGTTTGTGTCATCCTCTTGGTCAGTTCCTTGATCCTCGGTGTTGGATTCGTCTTGTGATTGGTCGTTTGTGTTATCCTCTTGGTCATGTTCATTTTCAGATTCTGCAAAAGCATTTGCTACAAACAGGTTGGAATTGTCTTGGTATTGGGCAGCGTGTTGTAATGCTGGATTAGCAACTAGCCCCAAAACAATGATTGTCAGCAGATAGATACTAGCAGTGTTCATTATGGATTGCCGGATGGTTTATGATTTAACAATTACGCAGCTATGCTCTGTTTTTTCATCAGTTTTAACCAAAATCAGTGCGAAATCGGGGTTGACTATTTACACATTAGCACAACCGCAGAAAATCCATTATTGTGAAGATTCAGACTATCAAAGTAGTCACAATACTGTGTTAATTTTTCAAACAAGCTACGTTTAGTATATTCATCATAAGCTCATACCATATGCAAGCATTAAATCACGAGCAGGTAAAATATCACGACACAGTCAAAATATGTAAAGAGATTCTAGACTCACACCTCAACATAAGATCAGTCTCTATGTCTCAACAAGACGGAGTAATTGATTACATGGTACACAGAAAAGACGATGAAAGGTTGACCACGCATCAGGAAGGTGTTTCCTCTCTGGTCCAAGCCACTGTAAGATTTCATAACAGAGTGGCATCTACGCAAGGAAAATTTGGTAAAATATTGTTCAGTTTGACCGTTCATGAAAAAGTGGCAAGAGTGACAATGCCAATTTTGCAACAGGCAATTCACATGTCATTTGATAAAGATGCGGATTATCTCGGAATGATCACAAATCACGTGTATCCCATAATTAAGAAATGGGAAAAAAAGATGCAGAACCTAAGAAACTAGGCGTTAAAAAAATTCAAGATCTTAAATCAGTTCAAAACTAAAGCGCCACTAAAAAACTGGGTTCAAGCAGGATGGCGCTTGCCATCTCATGTTCTGTTTTTTATTTTCTTTGAAAGTCTTACTTCAAAAGTGGTAGGATTGTTTCTAACGGATATGGTTCCGCCATGTTGTTCCACTATGTTTTTGACACTTGCCAAACCAAGGCCCGTACCTGTCTGTTTTGTAGTAAATAAAGGCTCAAAAATTTTATCCATTATTTCATTTGGTATTCCCGGGCCAGTATCTTGAACTTCGACCGACACAAACTCTTCCTGCTCTTTAACGGTGATGGTGACTTTGCCTTGATCATCCATGGCTTGAAGAGCGTTTGTGATTAAATTGGAAAGCAAGACTTCGATCTTTTGTGCATCACATTGTATTTTGAGGGTTTCATCCGGATTTTTAACCTCAATTATGACTGATTCTGGTTTGTTTACCCCGCTAATTGCAGATTTTATCATCTCGGAAACAGGGTGCCAGTCAAGTTGTAGCGGCTTAGTTCTAACAAAATTCATCACATCTTCAATCTGATGTTGCATGTTGTCCGCTGATTTCTCTATGCGTTGAAGGCATTCACTATTCTTTTCATCGGAATTTTGAGGACTTATTTTTAGAAGGGCAAGGCATGTTTTGATGACATTTAGTGGGTTTTTCAAATCATGGGCCATTCTTGAGGCAATCTCCCCTATGGCAGCAAGTTTTTCATTTTTTAGTTTAGCATTAGACTCACCCAGCTGCCGCTCTAGGCGAATTTTTTCTTCTATTGTTTTTGTGAATTTCCTTGAAAACACGATACTGAAAATTATGATTGAAAATAGTGTTACGCCACTCAAAATTGTAATCATGTAAACGGATGATGTGGAATTAGAAACCGAGCTGTCTTGTATGTCTCGCAGTTCGTCACGTTCAGAATTTATCAGGGCATCAACTTTAAGAAGTATGGAATTTTTCGAGTCTTCAAAAAGTTTTGCCGATTCTGCGTCTATACTGCTATTTTTTTCATAGGATGAAAACATTGTTTCAGCGTGTTTCATAAACTCCTTCTTCAAAATTTTTATCTGTTCTAACGTTTGAATTTCGTCGTGATATATGCCGAAGCTTTTTTCTATTGAAAGATCTTGTTCCAACATGTCATCAAAGACATTCATTGCAGAATAGAAGCCATCTTTTTCTTCTGGCGAGTTCAAGAGAACATATGCATACGCTTCTTGCGTAGCATCGAACAGACTGGTTTTCATTTGGTTTAGAGCATTCATGGCGGGTCGATGCATTTTGAGGATCATTTTTTGACCATCAATCATCATTTCTAACTCATAAATTGAAACACTGATTATGATTGCGGAAAGGAGGCTAATCGCCATTGCTCCAAGAATTAATTTTTTCCTTATTTTTTGCATCAAAAACAACTGATTTTAATAAATAATAAGTTGATAGTTCACTCAAATGGAATCTTCATGCTTAACTTGCAGTTTTGCCAAATAATTCAAAAAAAATCACGGCGCCAGAACTATAATTTTTTCAATGCGGCGCATGATATTGGAAATGAGTCTGCCACCACCATTATTGAAATCAGTGTCGTTTTATTGTCCGTTGGAATCACATTATTAATTAAAAATCCACATTTCTTTTGTTAAATGAAAACCCGACGCCACATTCATCCAATTATTTGATTTATCCTGGTTTTCGCTTATGACGTCCTAAAGAATGCAGTCAGATCCACATCCTGTATTGGTGTGATTGTCCTCCTTGGATCGGTGCTACCATCATCCCAATGATCAAACATTATGTTCTGCCAGTTGCCCATGTATACCTCATACTGAGCCCCGGTCTGCACATATGTCGAAAATGGCGTGTAACCCTGTTGCAGCAAGACGCCGCTTCTCCACAATTCAACCCACATGCCTGGAAACTTTGTTCCGGATAGGTCGGCAGAGTACACATTCATACTCGCCAATTGGTGTGTACCCGAGTTTATTGTCGATGTTGCTGTCTGGTTGGCAGTGTTTGCTGTAGATGCCACGGTTTGTGTTGAAGTATCGATTGTAGAGGTGGCTGTCTGGTTGGCAGTGTTTGCTGTAGATGCCACGGTTTGTGTTGCAGTATCGATTGTAGAGGTGGCTGTCTGGTTGGCAGTGTTTGCTGTAGATGCCACGGTTTGTGTTGCAGTATCGATTGTAGAGGTGGCTGTCTGGTTGGCTTGATCAACGACAGATGTTATTGTCTGCTTTGTACCATCCAGAGTTGATGGTCCAACAGCATAGTACAAGTCCCCGCCATAAACGGTATGCGCAATAGGAGTAGAGGCAAGCTGTACCATGTTTGAGTCATATACTTTGATGTATGCATCAATTGGATAGTGATACTTGGCAACATCTATTCGTGCGCTGTCTAAAACCACAGGTGATTTTGCAAGAACGTTACCTGAGCTGTCAACTACCTCGGCGGTTGTAGAGTTTTGTGGGGTGTTTTCTATTATGATGTTTTTGCTAGTTGTCGCATAATAGTCGCGATATGTGCCATATAACATCTGTCCATTGTATGATGTCTGCGGCTCAAGGAAGAAGTTGAATGGCGCCGGCATTGCAAGTGCAAGTGTGTTGCTTGAATAGACTAGAATGTTGTCGAGGTACACTTCCAGATAATTGTTACCGTTTGTGATAATTGTGCACTCCCTTGTCAGCGGCTGGTTTGCGCTAGTGTCTACATACAACGGATTAAAGACTAGGGATTGATACGGACTGCTGTATGTGTGCCCCACAACCCACAGTGTTGCAGCACTGTTTGTGACTGACACACACGCAATGTAGTTTATTGGATCTTGTGTGGTCTGCACGTATATGCCGTTTTGAAAGTACTCACTTGGAGTAGTCCTCAATGGCGAAGTTATTGTGGCGTGGAACAGCATCCCGTTTGTGTTTGGAGATACCGCGTAGTAGCCCGCATAGGTTCCGTTTGCTGGAGCCTGCACTCCTATGTGCAATCCTTCTGCGTCTTTGAAAAAGTCAAGAGGGGCAGGCGGGTTGAATCCGGCAGCGCTCCCTCCAAAAGTCCAGTAGCCAGGATTTGCCTCAAGATCTTGTCGCGTCTTGGTCTCGTTGTTTAGTGGGTCAGATGCATAAAGGCCGCATTGAGCTTTGTTAATTGCACCGTCTGAATTATCCGCAGGCGGGATCGGGCATCCGCTTGGCGCAGCAAATGATTTGGCTGGGATTGGTCCGATTACGGGATTAAATCCATTTAAAAGATCATTTACCGTGCTTGCATCCAGAGTCTGAGCGTAAACAAAGTTTGGCGGAAGCATTGCAAACGAAGAAAGCAATACGACGGCTGCAAGGATTGGAATGTAGTTACCGATTTTTATTTCTGGCATGACTTAACAGATGATTCTAGTATTGCATTACCTATCTGGCTATGCTAAGACTATTCTAGAATAACAATACAGAGAAAATGTAAATCAGAATATTATGAAACATAATCAAAAATCATCGAAAAGATATAGCTAAAATTAATTTTAAATTGTAATTCTAGGCACGATTTATTTTAATAATTATTCAAACCTGTCTTTTAATTATAATATTAAAATCTGATACTTTTCTTTAATTATTTATTAAAAGATCAGACAGATCTTCCATTATCTGTCTAATTAAAAGAAAGATTCGCATCTAGATCATAATTAGAAAGAAAAGTGCAAAATCTATTTTTGTTGCAGAAAAAAGACAACTCAACTTTTTTTATTTTTTACCCTCTTTATCAACAAAATCGTAGCAATCGAAGCTACTAATACAATTACAATTGTCAATAATGCAGTATATGTTAGTCTGAACTCTTGTGTAATATCAATACCGGGTTCATTCACCGTAATGCTGCGCTCTATCCAAGGATGTATTTCACAAAAATATGTGAAAAATCCTGTTTTTGTAAATGTAAATGACCACGACTTGCCTGATTCTATAACACCGCTTGAAAAATAACCGTCAGGTTTGCCCTGTTCACTGCTTCCTACAAAGCCACTCAGACCAGCGCCTTTTCCGCTAGTCACAGTGTGTGAGACTTGATCATCGTTTAACCAAGATATGGTATCGCCAACGTCAACATTATGATTGATTTGGGAATACAATTCAATGACAGTTCTGAGGTTTTTGTCATGATCCCCAAATGGAATATCAATATGAACAGTTTTTGCATATGCATTTTCTACTGAGAGTAACGTCATTAATCCTAAAAAGAAAATACCGGTCACTGCCCCAATCCGCGCGTATGGGTTTGTCATTATAACGGTATGATCTTTTAATGATAATAAGTGCACAACGATTCTCATGTCTGATTCTAGTCGCCTGTTTTACTAATCTTGAAACTAGACTACATAGGATAAATCATTGCAGCACAATAAGCAGCAGCATGCCTCCAAAAAACATCAAGACTGTACGAGATCTCATTTACTGGGAATATTCCAAGCTCATTTCTGGAAGTGCAGTAGGCGACAGGAAAAATTATGGTTTTATCATGCATACCTTCAAAAAGCTAAGCGAGGGAAAATTACATCCATCCGCCATACTCAGAGAAAACAAAAAACTAGTGGAAGAACAGGCAAACAGATGCGCTTACTGCGGATCTACTGAGAACCTCCACTGGGAACATATCGTTCCAAAATCCAGAGGAGGGCCAGATACCATAGACAACCAAGTACAGGCATGCCAAAAGTGCAACCTTTCAAAAAGTGACAAGGACCCATTTGAGTGGTATGGAAAGGAAAGAAGATATGAAATTCCAAGATTGGTACTCGGCAAATACCTCAAGATATCTTTTGAGGCGCATGAAAAGACAGGTACACTTGATTCTGAAGACATGAATGAGGACGGCATGTTGGATGTGTACGACCTTGGTGCGGTTTTCAAGAAGCCATGATTTTTGGATAATGTTTTTGGTAAAACGGGCTTATACAGAAGATATGAGAAGAAAAAGATTCATCGCAAGCATTATTCATCTTTAACCCTCTCAACATCAAGAAAAATTTGATGGTAATTAGCAACCAACTTCTTTGCCCAAGGCTCAAAAACATCATTCTTTTGTAGAAGAGTAAAGATGTGAATCATTTTTTCTTGCAATATTCAGCCAGTCTATTTGCAAAATAATCCCAACCATAACTATGTTCTTTGAACAATTCATGAGGTTTGCCCGTAAATCCTGAGTGTGTCATAGTGACCCTGGTCTTATTTTGCCCTATTTGTTCAAGACTCCAAGTAACTATAGTTCTTGGAAAGTCTTGGATATCTTGTGGAGTCCATGTGTATGATAGTTTTTTGTTTGGTACGAATTCTATTATTTCACCTTCTGGAAAAAAATCCCTGTCAACGGGTTTTGCGCCTTTTGAAAAGAAAGTAAACTTCATTTTTCCTCCCACTTTGGGTTCTAAAATGGCCTGATCAGGGAACCACTGTGTGATTTCTTCTGGGATGGATAACGCCCTGAAGACAATTTCTGGAGAGGCATTGATTTCAATTGTCTTTCTTATCTCAAGATCGCTCATTGTTTTTTCTTTTTTTCCTTGTTTTCAACAAATTCCTTTAGTGAGTCTAGCTTGTAGCCCCACATGTTCTCAAAGAACTTCATCAAGTCAAGCGCTTGTTTTTGGTTTATTGAATAGAATTTGTTCTTACCATGTTTTTGCTCTGATATCAAATCCGCCTCTTTTAGAACACGTAAATGAGTAGAAACGGCTGGCAAGCTAAATTCAAAATGTTCGGAAATCTGGCTTGGGGTCATTTCCTTGCTTTTCAATAAAAGAAGTATTTGCCTGCGAGAATCATCAGATAATGCTTTCCAAGGCGAGCCCATAAGATTTAATAATTAAACAAATATTTAATTGTTTAATGATCACCTGTTCAAGTTGTGCCACAGTAAACTGGAAAAGACTAGCAATAGCAATCCCAATAACGGCCATTGTGAACATGTTCGTTTTGTATGCATTATTTATGAATCCAATTTCGCAGAGTGTTATCTTTAGTAATAATCTTGATCAGAGTCCAAAACTTGTCGCAGTTTGGAACACACTGGAGCCGGTTCCACAGATGACGTCTTTGTTTCCAGCACTGTTAATTACCCCTGTAATCTTTAGCTTCTTTTTCGTTGTATTGTATGATTCTATCCCCGGTCATGGGAAAATAAAGAAAGGTTTTGCTTATGGAATTATTCTTTGGGGGACAATTGCAGTGTTTTTTGAGCTTTTTACCCCACTAGGACTATTTGGAGAACCGCTACACTTGCTCGCCTATGAACTATCGTTGTGGTTTGTTGGTTTGGTAACAACAAGTCTTGTATTATCCGGAATATACGCAAGAAAACAAGTCGCAAATGTCTAATTATAATTCCTTAAAGAACAAAGTTGCAGGAATTCCCAAAGTCACAGCAAAACCAATGTTTGGGCACCAGTGTTATTCGATTTCTGGTAAGGTCTTTGTTGGTTTTAACAACAAAAATGATTGGCAGATAATTGTTCGCCTTCCAAAAGATGAACAGCAAATAGCAATCAAGACAAAAGGCATCAAACCATTTTCTCATGGGGCGAAGGCGGGCTGGGCTGAAATGGATATGAGTCAAGTTACAACTAACAATGCCTTAAAGTGGGTCAAAAAAGGGCACGAACATGCAAAGATTCTTGCCAAAAAGTAACTAAGCCGATTTCTAGGATGAAAATACGCTCAAGTGCAGAATAAACAACCCTAACTATTATCCCAACAAAATGGCGCGGGGGATGGGATTTGAACCCACGGGTCCTTGCGGACATGGGATTAGCAATCCCACGCCCTACCAGGCTAGGCGACCCCCGCTCAAGGGTGCTAAGTTCTGGTCTGTAAATAAATTCACTCTTATTCGGATCGGGCGTAGTTTTTCACAATGTTCTCAAGCGGCATTCTTTTGCCGCCGACAATTTTGAGGTCCACATGCACTTTCTTGTTTTTTATCGTAATGATGTTGTACGTGTTCTCAAAGAGGCCGCGGACGCGCTCTGACGAGGTGGTTCCGGCGTTTACAATTGAGAGGTCCTTAAAGTTCCAAATCCACGGCCTATGCTTGTGTCCGCACAGTACCAGATTCACCTTGGTTGCAAGAATTGTCCGAAGGACGTCGCCTGCGTCGATTACCTCGACTCGCGCAGAGCCGGTGTCGGGAATTCCAATCAGGTGGTGGTGCATTGCCAGGATCTTCACCTTGTGCTCGTTTTTTGTCATGGTTCTCTCAAGCCAAAGGTTTTGCCTGTACCCGACTTCGCCCTCGTCCCTGTCTGGTCTTGCGGTGCCGAGCGTCACGACCACCACGTCGTCATCTAATTCGTTTACTGCCTCAAATGGAAAATGCTTTTTGAACAAAAGGTATCCGGTGTTTCTATAATCGTGGTTCCCGGATATCGCGATGATTTTTTTTGTGTCCAGTCTTGAGAGAAGGCTCTTTGCTTTTACGTATTCTTTTGAGAGTCCCTCATTTGTGAGGTCTCCGGTTACAATGACTGCGTCGGGTTTTAGCGCGTTTACTTCTTGTATTACAGTCTCAAAAACAGATTCCTGGAACTGCGAGCCCACATGAATGTCGGACAGCTGTACTATAATCACAGATATGATGTGTGATCTTCGGTAAATTAGTTTTGTGAAAGACGGAATTTTTTATAAGAGTTAAATAATGATTCCCGTCTCAAATCACTAAATTGAGCAAAAAAGCAACCGTGATCAGGGGGGACGGAATAGGTCCCGAGGTTGTTGATTCGATGATCAGAGTTTTAAAAGAATGCAACATCCAGGCGGAATTAATTTTATCGGATGCTGGCTCTGAGCAGTGGCAGAGAAACGGCGAAAAGGACCCGACATACATTCCCGAATCCACGATGAAACTACTGGAGGAAACCGATGCGTGCTTCAAGGGTCCGACCACCACAATACCAAAGCCGGGGGCGCCAAGGAGCGTTGCGGTAACGCTGCGACAGAAATTCGAGCTGTACTCTAACATTCGTCCAATCAAGACGTACAAGAGAATAACGCCAAACCGCGACCTGGACTTTGTCTGCTTTAGGGAGGCAACCGAGGGGCTCTACACAGGAATTGAGGTCCAGCTGACGGACGACGCGGCAATTGCAATTAGAAAAATAACAAGGCAGGGATGCAGGAGGTTCATCGGCTCTGCCATGGAATGGGCGCAGAAACGCCAGATGAAAAAATTTGTAGCTATCACTAAACGAAACATACTGAAGATGACAGACGGAATTTTCTGGGACGAGGTGCAGGCGGCAGGACAGAAAGTACCAGGGCTCGAAGTCCAGGAAATCTATATCGACAACATGATGCAGCAGCTGGTGGTAAACCCAGAGCAGTTCAATGGCGCGGTTTTGGCAAGCACCAACCTGTTCATGGACATAGTATCAGAACTGGCATCTGGAATAATCGGCTCAATCGGGCTGGTATATTCATCAAACATGGGCGACAGGTACGCAATGTTTGAGGCAGCTCACGGCAGCGCCCCATCGTTCAAGGGACTTGGCACTGTGAACCCGACTGCGTCCATCCTGTCAGGCGCATGGATGGCAGAGTATCTTGGGGAACAACACATCCGGGACGCGATATTTTCGGCAACAGAGCAGGTGATCAACGAGGGCAAGTCTGTCACGTTTGACATCGGCGGAAGCGCAACCACCGTACAGATGACGGACGCAATCATCGCCCTGGCAAAGTCAAAGCTAAAGAAATAATTTTTTTGCCTGCACTATAATCAGTTCCTCAAAGAACAGCTGCTTTTTCGCAAGTATTGCAACCGAAAACCCAAGGGACTTTGTTTTCTCAATCAGGGCCTGATAGTTGGCAAGGGACGATGTCAGAAACAGCAGCTTGCCGCCCTGCTTTACGCACGGTACAGCCGAACTGATAATCTCAAGCGGAACGACCAGCCCCTCAGGTCCGCCATCAGTTGTGATGTCCTGGATTTTGTCAGACGGAAGATACGGCAGATTACAAATGACAAGATCAAACTCTTTTGTTATGGCGTCTGCGCCCCTGCAGCACACCGAGTTTTGGATTTTGTAGTCCTGGCTCCTTAGAGCGGAATGGTTAATGTCGGTCCCGACCACTAGCGCAAACTTTTCCTGCAGGATTTTTGCAAGGTATCCGGAGCCGGTCCCAATCTCAAGCGCGGAGTCGCCCGACTCGTTTGCGATGCAGTCCGCGAAAAAGAACGTGTCGTCAGACGGGGCGTATGTGTCACTGGGTGATTTGTTTTGCAATTTTTATTATTTCGTCTCCAGATAGTTCCTCCAGCCGTTTTGTGGACTGGACGGTTTGCCCGAATTGCTTTAGTATGTTTCCAAGCGTTTTTCGGCGGTATGAAAAAAGATGGTTTACAGTTTTGATTAGTTCCTTTGATACAACATTTTTGTGTTTTAGGCGCAGCACCACGGAATCGACCCTCGGCGGCGGGCTAAAGTTTGCCTTTCCAACTTGAATCACCTGCTCCATGTCAAAGGCGTGATTCGCTACGACGGATACGGAGCGCATCTCGTGGGACGATTCTGAGAACAGCTTGTCAGAAAACTCCTTTTGCACCATTATCACGGCGCGCAGGAACTTTTTTTGCGCAAGCCATTCTATTGCCTTTCTGCTCTGCGAGTACGGCAGGTTTGAGACGAATATAGAAAAATCTGCATCTGTCCGAAATCCGTCTCCGTGGACCAGCTTGAGGTTGGACAGATTGGAAAACTGCTCCTGCGCGTCCGAGTACAGTTCCCCGTCTGCCTCCACAGATATTACGGACTTTGCGTGCTCACAAAGCAGCGGGGTGAGGATTCCGCGCCCGGTCCCAATTTCTAGGACGGTGTCGTTTTTTGTTATCTGGGCTGACTCTACTATGGATTTTGCGACGGTTTGTGATTGTAAAAAGTGCTGTCCTAGTCGTTGCCTTTTTTTCATCGCTTAACAAAGAGAGACACCTTTGACTCTCCTGTTATTTCGTCTAGGATTCTCTCGGTGATGTGCTTGATTGGCTCCTTTAGTCCCACCCGAGTCTGCAGGTCGTTAAAGTCCGTGAACTTTTTCTTTTCTCGCTCTTCCAGAATGCTCTTCATGTAGGTCTTTCCGATTCCAGGGATTAGTTCCAGTGCATGTATTCTTGGAGTCAGCGGCTGTGCATGATTTAGGTAATCGACAAATCGCTGCTCGTTGTTTGAGACTATAGACTGAACTACATTTTTGAGCTCGCTTTGTGCAGCTGCTGAAATGGAACCATGGTCAAGCTTGCCAAGGACGGATAGGATTTTTGTTCTTCCTTCCTTGCCGATGTAGATTCTCTCGCCAATCTCAAACGATGTGTTTGGCATGCCAAGCACCTCTAGCAGTGTGAGTCGGTCTTCGCCGATTGCGGTGATTATGATTCCCTCTCGTCCGCGGACGGTGTTTGATCTGCCGCGCGTGACATAGTCTAGGACGTATGCATATTCTTCATACTTACGTGGTTGGGTAGTACTCTTGTCCAAAGGAATTCACTTCTTGTTTTAAGAATTCCCCTTGAGAATATTTAGGATTTTTTCTAGTGTTTCAGCAAGAATTAGTTTTTTCCAGCCAAACGTAAACGCTCTGAGCTCAGCCAAGGATGTTGGCATGATGTTTACTATCTCTACTGCCTCTTCTTCGGTCAGACCGCAGTCTTTTTTCAGTTCTTGCTTGATTTTCTTTGCAGACTTTGCCTCTACCTTGGCAAACTTTGTAACATAATCATAAGTCCATCGCTGAATCTGATCCATCTTTTCAGCGTCCTCTTTTTCAAGAATCTCTTTTACTTCAGCAAGTGAAATCGGCTGGCTTTTCTTTACTTGTTCCATTTACTTGACACCAAACGGTTTGATATGGTCTAATCTAGTGATTAAGGTTTTCGTCTTGTTTCCTAGTTTTACGTCCATTGTGATTACCCTTCTGCTCACTGCCGTGATTCTGCCCACCTTTCCGTGATATCGCTTGTGTGGCATTGCCTTGTGCTGTCTTGGGTCTATGATTACCAGAGCCTGCTCTCCGACATTGTACTCTCTTAGTAGAAAAGACACTCCTCGTGGCGCGTCCTTGGTCAGGACGGATCTGGACTTGTATCTAAAACCGTGAGAGTGGCCAGATGGCTTCTTTGTAGTCATAAAGAAATGGGTTGGAAGCCCTTATTTTAAGACTTAGTCAGAGTCTTCCGATTTTTTCTTCTTTTTTGTTTCTTCTTCTGGGTCT